>JACZXC010000438.1 GCA_022571825.1 Myxococcales bacterium
TCCATCCCCCCGCGAATCACCTCGACCGTCACCGGATCGAGCGCCGTACCCGCGCCGGCATCCGCGCCGGCATCCGCGCCCGAAACCGTTGTTGCGCTCAGGTCGGTCTGCGTGGCCATGGACTGCCCCCGGAGCCCACCCGGCATCTCGGACCCGAGTGGAACCTCAATCTGACAGAGTGTCACCAGAATATCCTACGGGCCGCTGCGAAGTCTACTGCGAGAGCGATCGCCCCGGATGCGGCGAGGGGGCACCCTTTTCAGGATCGGATCGGAGCTAGGAAGCCAGGTTCTTCTTCACGAAGGCGGCGAATTCATCCGCCGGGAGGGCGCCGCTGTAGAGGAAGCCCTGCACCTCGTCGCAGCCCTGACTCTCGAGGACCCTGGCTTGCTCCTCGTCATCGACGCCCTCGGCCACGACTCGGAGATTCAGGCAATGGGCCATGCTGATCACCGCGGTCACGATACCGGCGGCACTGGGATCCGTCGCGACGTCGCGGATGAAGGACAGATCCATCTTGAGGGTGTCCAGGGGGAACCGCGTGAGATAGCTCAGGGATGAGTAGCCCGTGCCGAAGTCGTCCAGCGCCACCCGCACGCCCATCGCCCGCATCTCGCGCAGGGCCTCCGCCGTGGCCTCGTCGTCCTTGATCATCACGCTTTCGGTGATCTCGACCTCGAGGTCTTCGGGGGCGAGGCGGGTGTCTTTCAGCGCCTCCGCGATGCATTCGGTGAGGTCGTTGTAGGTGAATTGTTTCGACGAGACATTCACGGACATCTGCATTCGGGGAAGCCCCTGGTCCTGCCAGCTGCGATTCTGGGCGCAGGCCGTTCGAATTACCCAGTTTCCGATTTCGTGGATCAGCCCGGCCTCCTCGGTCACGGGAATGAACTCCTTGGGCGAGACGACGCCCAGGTCGGGGTGCTCCCAGCGAATCAGCGCCTCCATTCCGCAGACCTTGCCGGTCTGGAGCTCGATTCGGGGCTGATAGTGCAGTCGGAACTCGTTCTGCTTCAGGGCCAGGCGAAGCCGGGTCTCGAGGCTGAGCTTGCGCATCAGCGGCGCGTTCATGGACTTCGAGAAGAAGTGAAAGCTGTTTCGCGACCGCTCCTTCGCGTGATACATCGCCGTGTCGGCGTGCTTGACCAGGGTTTCGACGTCCTTCCCGTCCATCGGGTAGATGGCGATTCCGATGCTGCCCGTCGTCCAGATCGCATGGCCGTCGACCTCGATCGGCTGCTGGAGGCTCTCGAGGATCCGCTGGGCGACGTCGCCGGCGTCCTTCGGCTCGGTGATTTTCGAGAGAAGCACCGTGAACTCGTCGCCGCCGAGCCTCGATACCGGCGGATCGGGATCCTCCTCGCCTTCCGGGCGACCGACGACGTCGGAACCGCGCACGCGATCGCGCAGGCGATCGGCCACGATCCGCAGCAGTTGATCCCCAGCGCTGTGACCCAGGGTGTCGTTGATTCGCTTGAAGCGGTCGAGGTCCAGGAATAGAAGCGCCGCCAGGTGCCCCTTGGCCTCGGCCTCGTTGATCGTCCGGGCCAGCCGCTCCTTGAACAGACGACGATTCGCCAATCCCGTGAGGCTGTCGTAGTTGGCGAGATAGCGGATCCGGTCCTGGTCCCGATGCTGCTCGGTGATGTCCTGGATCGTCCCAGAAATCCATCTGCCGGGGCGTTGTTCGTCGTGGATGAGCTCGCCCTGTTGGTGGATGAAGCGGACGTCGCCGCCGGGGCGAATCATGCGGTGCTCGACGGTGAAGCCCTCGGAAAGGAGCAGCGCTTCGCGAACCTGATCGCGGACCGCGACGCGGTCGTCGGGATGGATCCGATCCAGAAAGCTCTCGAAGCCGACCTCGGGCTTGCCCGGCGGCAACCCCAGAATCCGAAACACCTCGTCGGACCAGCGCATCTCGTCGGTCTGGGTGTTCCACTCCCAGCTTCCGACCCGGGCAATCCGCTGAGCATTCGCGAGCGACGCCTCGCTCTGCTTGACCTGGAGGAAGCTGCGACGCTCGCGAATCAGATTGTGCACCCGGTGCACGAGCAACGCCCAGTTGATGGGCTTGGTGACGAAGTCCGACGCCCCCGCCTGATAGGCGCGGTTGATCGACTCGTCGTCGAGAGATCCGGAGACGATGAGGATCGGAATCGAGTCGGAGCTCGGTCGGTTTCGCAGCTCCCGGCAGACCTCAAAGCCGTCGTGCTCCGGCATCACGAGGTCGAGGACGACGAGGTCGGGGCGCTCCCGATCAAAGGCCTCCAACACATCCGCTCCGTCCGCACACTCGCTGACGCAGAACCCCTCCCCCTCCAGGGCGTCGCGCGCCAGTGACCGGATCAGCTGGTCGTCGTCGACGACCAAGATCCGCAGCTTTGAGTCAGCCGAGCCCATCCCGCTGTTCTTATCGACTGGCGGGATGGATCTGCTGAAGCCGCTTCCGGCCGAGTTGCCGGTTCGCGAAGGTCTCTGAGGGTTCGGCGGGGTGCGGAAGCGGCCAGGGGCGAAGCAATCAGGACCTGGAGCCGCGGGCCTTGAGCTCGCCGGTCACGTGCACCGAGCCCAGCACCTGATCCATGTAGCGCGGTCCCTCGGCGGTGGGAACGAACCAGCCGGTGGGGCACATGGTGAGCACCTCCACGAACGAGAAGCCCTCGCCGCGAAGCTGGGTCTCGAAGGCGCGCTTGAGCAT
>JACZXC010000065.1 GCA_022571825.1 Myxococcales bacterium
GCGAGCTTGGGGACCGCCTGGGCGGCGAGATCCCGCCCCTGGCGCCCGGGGCCTTCCCGGCGCAGGGCGACCTCGATCACCAGACCCTGTTGAAAAGGCTGGGCTAGCCCCCGCCGGGCCTCGCGCTCGCCCGTCTTGCAGGGGGGCCCATCCTTCGCCTCCCGCGGCCTTCGGCCTTGGGCGCCTTCGGCTCACTGCGCGGCCTTCAGCCTTGCCGCTCATGCTCAAGCTCCGGCACCTGCCTCCGGAAGAGGGGGAAGCGAAGTCGGCCCAGCGGCCGACTTCCACGCTCGCTGAACGCTGTCGCTGAGACCTCAAGCGGGTCCGCAGCTTCACCGATCACCATCTCGAGCAGATGCCTACGCCGGCGAGGCGTCGGGCGGCGACGCCGCAGCGCCGTGCAGAGGCTACGAGGGCGGGGCCCCTGGAATGTCGATCGAAGAGGATCTGAAGGTCCTCGAAACCAAGGTCAATCAGCTCAAGATGGCCTATGAGCGTTACTTCCTGGGCACGCGCCCGCGGGAACCCATAACCGAGCGCTCCGAGATCCAGAAGACCATCATCTTCTTCTCCAACACCGCCATCCAGAACACGGCGATGCGGTTCAAATTCTCGAGCATCAACTCTCGCTACCAGGCGCACAAGCGGCAGTGGAACGAGACCCTGCGCAAGATCGAGGAGGGAACCTACTCGCGGCATCGTTTCAAGGCCAACCTCCGCGAGTCGCAGGCACCGCCGGCCCCGGCTCAGAAGAGCCGGCCCACCGGAGTCCCGGCAGACAGCGCCGAGCTGTACGACTCCTACATCGCTGCCCGTCGCTCCTGCGGTCAGACGATCAAAAATCTTTCCCCGGAGCGGCTGAAAGCCACCCTCGCCAAGCAAGAAGCCGCCCTGCGCCAGCGCTTTGGCAATTCCGAGATTCGGTTCCGGGTCGTCGTGGAGGACGGCAAGGCCAAGCTCAAAGCCTCGCGGGGGAGTTGACGGGTACCCCGCCGCCAGCGACCGGGCCGAACTCACAGGACTCGACCAGGACCGTGACCCGATCGCCGCGAACGTCGGCGAAGCCGTCGCCGATCGCGGCGCTGAGCCGATTCCCGTTCTGGGGCTGGACCTCGATCGACCCCGCGTGGAGCGGCGTCAGGAAGCGCTCGTGGCTCGTCAGGACCCCGAAGTCACCCTCGCTGCCGGGCAGCACGACTGTGTCCACCGGCTCGTGGTACGACTCGCCGTCGGGCGTCACGATGATGAGTTCGAAGGGCATTCTCTCTCCTGTGTCCTTCGCGGGGCTTAGACCAGCTTCGCGCCCTTCTCGACGGCATTCTCGATAGTGCCGACCATATAGAAGGCCTGCTCGGGCAACCCGTCGTGCTTTCCGTCGAGGATCTCCTTGAAGCCCCGAATCGTGTCTTCGACTCGAACGTAGGCACCCTTGGTTCCCGTGAACTGCTCCGCCACGCCGAAGGGTTGGGAGAGAAAGCGCTGTAGCTTCCGCGCCCGCGCGACAGTGATCTTGTCGTCTTCGGACAGCTCGTCCATTCCCAGAATCGCGATGATGTCCTGAAGATCTTTGTAGGTCTGCAGCACCTGCTGAACCGCCCGAGCCACGTCGTAGTGCTCCTCTCCCACCACCTCCGGATCGAGGATCCGGCTGGTCGAGTCGAGGGGGTCGACGGCGGGATAGATACCCAGCTCGGCGATCTTTCTGTCCAGAACCGTAGTGGCATCCAGATGGCTGAACGCAGTGGCGGGAGCGGGGTCGGTGAGATCGTCGGCTGGAACGTAGATGGCCTGCACCGATGTGATCGAGCCCTTGCGCGTGGAGGTAATCCGCTCCTGGAGCTCACCCATGTCGGTGGACAGCGTCGGCTGATAGCCCACCGCGGAAGGAATACGTCCGAGTAGCGCCGAGACCTCCGAGCCCGCCTGAGTGAAGCGGAAGATGTTGTCGATGAAGAGCAGAACGTCCTGGCCCTCTTCGTCGCGGAAGTACTCGGCGACGGTCAGCGCGGAGAGGCCGACCCGCGCGCGCGCCCCCGGCGGCTCATTCATCTGGCCAAAGACGAGGGCGGTCTTATCGAGCACCGTCGTGCCATCGGACAGCTTGGCTTCCATCATTTCGTTCCAGAGGTCGTTGCCCTCGCGGGTGCGCTCGCCCACACCCCCGAACACCGAATAGCCGGAATGCTCTCGAGCGATGTTGTTGATCAGCTCCAGGATCACAATGGTCTTGCCCACGCCCGCTCCGCCGAAGAGTCCCACCTTGCCTCCCTTGGGGAAGGGAGCGATCAGGTCGATCACCTTGATTCCGGTTTCGAGGGTCTCGACGGTGGTCGACTGGTCGACGAACTCGGGGGGCGGCCGGTGGATCGGGTGGTGCGTATCGGCGTCAATCGGGCCCCGCCCGTCCACCGGCTCTCCTATCACGTTCATGATGCGGCCGAGCGTCGCATGGCCGACCGGAACCCGAATCACGTCGCCGGTGTTCTGAACCAGCTGTCCGCGCACGACCCCTTCCGTCGAGTCCATCGCGATCGTGCGGACCGTGTTCTCTCCGAGGTGTTGCGCCACCTCCAACACAAGGTTTCCCTCGCGATCGTCGATCCCCGAATTGCTGGCGCGAAGCGCCGTAAAAATCTGCGGGAGCTCGCCGGGCGAAAACTCCACGTCCACGACAGGTCCCATGACCTGGACAATCTTTCCAGCTGCGTTCGCCATGACTCTCCTCCTGAGATCGGCCCGTGCTCGTTCGGACTATGACAGGGCCTCGGCACCGCTGACGATCTCGACCAGCTCCTTGGTAATCGCTGCCTGTCGGGCCCGGTTGTACTGGACCGTCAGCCGCTCGATCAGCTCCTCGGTGTTGCGAGTCGCGGATTCCATGGCGGCCATCCGCGCCGCGTGCTCACCCGCCTGGTTCTCGAGCAGCGCGCGGAAGATCATCACCTCGACGGCCTTGGGAACGAGGATTGCAAGCAAGCTCGCGGTGTTGGGCTCGATCTCGAAGGGAATCGCCTCGGCGAGCTCCTCGTCGACCGAGGCCTCCCCATTCGGGGCAAACGGAAGCAGTCGCACCTCGCGCGGTTTCTGGGTCATGGTCGACACGAACTCGGAGTAGACCAGCACGACTTCGTCGACAACACCATCGGTGTAGTACCCCGATATCGACGCCGCGATCTCGGCTGCGCGGGCGTAGGTCACCCACCCATCGTGCAGATAATCCCCATCGAGCTGCCGGTTGCGGCGACGGCGGAAGAATTCCGCGGCCTTCCGGCCCACCGCGGTGATGCCGATTTCGATGCCGTCGGCCTCACGGCGGGCGATCAGCGCCTCGGCGTGCCGGAGAACATTCGAGTTGAAGGCACCGCAAAGACCGCGGTCCGATGTGATGACGATCAACCCGACCCGTTGCACGGAAGAGTGGGGCAGTAGCAGGGGATGCTCGGCGTTGCGCTGGCAGCGAGCGACTTCGGTCAGGGTGGCCTGCATCCGTTCGGCATACGGGCGCGCCGCCGTGATCGCGTTTTGCGCCCGGCGCAGCTTCGCGCCGGCGACCATGCGCATCGCGCGGGTGATCTTCTGCGTCTTCTTGACGCTGGAGATCCGCCGCTTGATGTCTTTGAGATTCGGCACGTCAGGCGGCTGGGCTGTCCCCGGGCGTGGTCGACGCCTGGAAGACGTTTGAAAACTGGTCGAGGGCCTCCACCAGTTTCGACTCGGTCGCCTCTTCGAGCTTGCCGCTGCTGCGGATGCCTTCGAGGATCTCCGGATGGCGGGTTCGAACGAACTCCAACAGCTCGCGTTCGTAGCGCTGGACCTGCCCGACCTCGTACCCGCGGACCCACGAGGTTCGCGTGTCCTGCGGCGTGCATGAATAGATCGACACGACCTGCTCTTCCATCCGCATCGGCGAGTACTGCCGTTGCTTGAGCATCTCGGTCTGGCGTTCGCCGTTGGCCAGCTGTTCCCGGGTCGCCGTGTCCAGGTCGCTTCCAAACTGGGCGAAGGCGGCCTTCTCGCGGTACTGGGCGAGCTCGAGCTTCAGCTTCCCGGCCACTTGCTTGGTCGCCTTGGTCTGCGCGTTTCCGCCCACTCTCGAAACCGAGATACCCACGTTGACCGCCGGGCGGATCCCCGAGTTGAAGAGATCGGTCTCGAGGAAGATCTGGCCGTCGGTGATCGAGATGACATTGGTGGGGATGTAGGCCGACACGTCTCCCGCCTGAGTCTCGATGATCGGGAGCGCGGTGAGGCTGCCGCCACCGAACTCCTGGCTCATCTTGGCGGCGCGCTCTAGGAGCCGCGAGTGCAGGTAGAAGACGTCTCCGGGATAGGCCTCGCGTCCGGGTGGGCGACGCAATAGCAGCGATAGCTGCCGGTACGCGACCGCGTGCTTGGACAGATCGTCGTAGATGATCAGCGCATGCTTTCCGTTGTCGCGGAACCACTCGCCGATGGCGCAGCCGGAGTAGGGTGCGATGTACTGCAACGGCGCCGGTTCGCTTGCGCAGGCAGAGACCACCACCGTGTAGTCCATCGCTCCGTGGTGTTTCAGTTTGTCCACCACCTGGGCCACCGTCGACTGCTTCTGGCCGATCGCTACGTAGATGCAGAAGACATCGGTGTGTTTCTGGTTGATGATCGTATCGACGGCGATGGCGGTCTTCCCGGTCTGCCGGTCGCCGATGATGAGTTCGCGCTGACCGCGCCCGATTGGCGTCATGGCATCGATGGCCTTGATTCCGGTTTGCAGCGGCTCGTGCACCGAACGGCGGGTAATGATCCCCGGCGCCTTCACCTCCACGCGGCGCGACTCGGCGCTGTCGAGCGGCCCTTTTCCGTCGATGGCGTTTCCCAGCGCGTCGACGACTCGGCCCACGAGTCCCTCGCCCACGGGGACCTCGATGATGCGGCCCGTACGGCGCACGACGTCTCCCTCGCGCACGTGACTCGCCTCGCCCATCGTCGCGACGCCGACATTGTCCTCTTCCAGATTGAGGACCAGACCGGACACTCCACCGGGAAACTCGACGAGCTCGCCGGCCATCACCTGGTCCAGGCCATAGACGCGGGCGATGCCGTCTCCGATCGAGAGCACGGTTCCGGTCTCCGCAACGTCGATCTCGCGATCGTATTCCTTGATTTCTCGCTTCAGGATGTCCGTGATTTCGCCGGGGCGAATGTCCATGAGCTCAGTGTCCTCTCGTGAGATTCGCGCGCAGTTGCGAGAGCTGGGTCCGAAGGCTTCCGTCGAATACGAGACCACCCACCCGGGCGATGACGCCGCCGAGGAGCGAGGGATCGACCGATTCGGACAATTCTACCTGGCGACCGGTACGAACCGAAAGGGCGCGCCGCAGGCGATCGAGCTGGTCGTCGCGAAGCGGCGTCGCCGATACGATCTCGGCACGGGTGCGGCCGGCCGCATCGTCGGCGAGCACACCGAACTCGTGTCGAATGGCGGGGAAATCGACCAGGCGCCGTTGGTCGATCAGAAAGGAATAGAAATTTCGGAGCCGCGTGCTCGTCCCCGCCCGCGCGCAGACGGCCCGAAGCAGGCCCCGGCGCTGGGCTGCGGGGTGAAGCGGTCGGAACAGAGACCGACTGAGAGCCGGATTCTCGTCCAGGAGTGCGGCCAGCTCGTCCAGCTCGCGTCGAACGGCGGGAACGTTCTCCATCTCCTTGGCGAGAGCGAACAGGGCGCGGGCGTAACGGCGCGCGGCGGCCGAGCTGCGCATCCTTAGGTCCTTCCCGACCCTTCCGGGCGATGTACCTCCGAACCGCGAAGATTCGGGCTGTGCTCGATATGCGCGATGAACTCATCGAGCAGGCGATCGTGGTCCGCGTCGGTGATCTGCTCCTGGAGCCGTTGGCCGGCGAGTTCGATCGCAAGATCCGACGCTTCCCGTCGCAGTTCTTCACGAGCTCGCCGGAGTTCCTGCTCGACGGCCGCGCGGGCGTCGGCCCGAACCCGCTCGGCCGCGGCTTCCGCTTCCGAGAGGATGCGCTCCCGCTCGGATTCGGTGCGTTCCCGTGCCGCCTCTCGAATCGATTCGAGCTCGGTCTCCAGGTCCATCAGCCGCCGCTGCCACTGCGCGTATCGCGCCTCGGATTCTGCCTTCATCGCGGCCGCGCGGTCGAGCTCTTCGCGGATCTGGCCGCGTCGCTCCGCGAAGAAGCCCCGGATCGGCTTGCGACCGAAATAGAAGAGGACGGCCAAGAGTATTGCCAGATTCAACGCGGGATAGACCAGCTCCACGACCACATCGTGCTCCCCCGCTTCTGCGGCAGCTCTGGCCGGGGCGATCGCAACCCAGAGCGAGACCCACAGAACCAAGCGAGCCAGGCCGATCACGAAACGTCCCGCCCGAGCAGGCGGCCAGCCGCCTCCGTCGCGAGCTCCTCCGCCTGAACCCGCAGGGAGATCCGGGCATCGGCGAGGGCAACCGCGACTTGATCGCGGGCTCGCGCGATCTCGGCATCGGATTCGGATCGGGCTGTCGCCGCGCGGTCGGCCGTCTCGCCGCGGACCACCTCGAGACGCGTGCGGCGATCGCGCTCTGCGTCCTCTCGCACCTGGCGAATCGATCGCTCGTAACGCCTCAGTGCGTCATCAGCTTTCGCCGCTACCTGCTCCGAGCGAACTCGATTGCCTTCGATCTGATCGATCCGCGCATCGAGCACGCGGAAGATGGGACGGAAGATCAACCGGTTGAGAGGGATGATCAGGATGGCGAAGACCAAGATCAACAGCGGGAGGGCGGTCGCGAAGTCGGGCACCAGAGAGAGGTCTTCTGAGGCCAGGGCCCGCGATGCGAGGCCATGCGGGGCGGCGACAACCGTCGCGATGGCCAGCGTCCGGATCCGATGGTGTCCTCGACTGACTGCTCGGCTCACCGCGAATCGCTCCAGATCACTTCCCAGTCGCTCCGAGTGTGGCTCCCCACCGGGGTCAGACCTTCTCGGTAGCCCTTCCGCCGATGACCCGAGGCCGGGCCGAGCGCGACAAGTGCCGAATCGCGAAGGTGGTGAAATCCGGCTCAAGGACCGCCGGGAGGCGGAATTCTGACATAGTCGGGGGGAACTTCAAGATGATCCGGGCGGGTCCGCACCGCCGGCACCTGCGCGACAGCGACCTCGAAGGAACGAGCCGTCGGCCAGGGTCAGGCGCCGGGTCTGGATCTCACCCAGCACGCGAGCGGTCGCGAAGAGATCGACGCGATCCCGTGCCTCGATCGACCCCTCTACGCTGCCCTCGATGACCACCGCCTCGGCTTCGATCCGTGCGACGACCCGGGCGGTCTTGCCAATCCAGACCAGGCCCGATGCGATCACGTCGCCGGTAATCTGGCCGTCGATCCGGGCCGATTCGGGCAGCACGACGAGCCCAGAGAATTCGGCACCTTGGGGCAAGACCACCGGCGGAATCGTCCGAAAGCGCGGCGTTTTCGGTCTGGATTCGGGTTGCCGGTCAGACATCTCCGGTCAGGCATCCCCGAGCAGAATCCCGGCAATCCGTCGGAGATCCTCTTCGCTGAAGTACTCGATCTCGATCCGGCCCCGACTGGGCTGTCCCTGAATGCGGACCCGCGTCTGGAGTCGCTGACGCAGGCCGTCTACCAGACGTTGCAGGTCGGGGTCGTGGGTCGCTCGGGGCCGCGATCGCTTCGAAACGCCCGGGCTGGCGCGGCAGAGTACCTCCGCCCCTCGGACCGAGATCCCGTCGCGAAGAATGCGATCTCGGAGACGCCCCCGGTGTTCCGGGTTGGAGACTCCAAGCAGCGCCTTGGCGTGGCCGGCCGACAGACGACCTTCCTCCACATCTTGCTGGTATTCCCGAGGAAGCTCGAGAAGACGCAGGTGATTCGCGATCGTCGACCGGTCGAGTCCCACGCGCTGGCCGATCTCCTCCTGAGTTGCCCCGATTTCAGCCAAAGAGCGAAACGCCTGAGCCAGCTCGATCGCATTCAGATCGCGGCGCTGGATATTCTCGATCAGGGCGAGCGCCAAGCGATCGTTCGCATCGACTTCCGCGACCACGGCGGGAATGCTCGCGAGACCTGCCTCCCGGGTTGCACGCCAACGCCGCTCGCCCACGACCAACTCGAAGCGGTCCCCGACCCGCCGCACCACGATGGGCTGGATCACGCCATGCTGCCGAATCGAATCGACCAGGGTCTGGAGCTGGTCGGTTTCGAAGGCGCGACGAGGTTGGTCCGGGTTCGGGTCGATCCGGTCGACGGGGATCTCGGTCGACCCCGACTCGGTCGCCGGCGAGATCGCATCGAGCATCGAGATCGACGGCGACCCGGGAAGAAGAGCGCCGATCCCCCGCCCCAGTGCCTTGCGTTCACCGGTCATTCACTTGCTCCGGAGTGGCCAATTCGGTTTGGCCTTGCGAACCCGGTTGGCCCTGCGAGCTCGGTGGGTCCTGCGAACTGGTGGGCCATCGACGGCTCCCGACCGTCGGCGGCCCGAGCCCGGGCGTGACCGGCCGCATGCTCATCAGAATCTCTTCGGCCAGGTGCAAGTAGGCCACGGCTCCCTTCGAATGAATGTCGTAGAGGAGTATGGGTTTGCCGTGACTCGGCGCCTCGCTCAGCCGCACATTGCGCGGGATGACCGCGGTGAACACGCGATCGCCGAAGTGCGACCGGACTTCCGCCTCCACCTGTCGACTCAAGGTGTTGCGCGGGTCTGCCATCGTGAGAACGATGCCCTCGACGGTGAGCTTCTGGTTCAGCTCGCGTCGAACGGCCTCGATCGTTTCCATCAGTCCAGCCAGTCCCTCGAGGGCGTAGTACTCACACTGCATCGGAATGACCACGGCATCGGCCGCCACCAGCGCGTTGAGGGTCAGCAGGCCCAGGGAGGGGGGACAGTCGATGATCACGATCTCGTAGGCGTCGCGCAGGTCGGCGAGTGCGACATCCAGGCGCCGTTCGCGATGGGGAGTCGAGATGAGCTCGACCTCGGCGCCGTACAGATCGCGGCCGGAGGGAATCAGGTGCAGGTAGCGAAGCTCTGTGGTGACGACGACGTCTTTCATGACGCAGCGACCGATCAGTGCGTCATAAATGTGCGTGGTTGCTTTCACGCCATAGGCGCTGCTCGCGTTCGCCTGGGGGTCGAGATCGATCAAGAGCGTGGCCCGCTCTGAGGCCGCGAAAGATGCTGCGAGATTGGCGGCAGTGGTGGTCTTTCCCACCCCGCCCTTCTGATTGACGACCGCAAATACACGACGTCGGGACACCATTCCAAGGCCCCTGCGTGGAGCAGCAACTAATTTTCCCGGGGGGATGGGATGTCTCGATGGTTACCATAGTTGCCGATCCGCGGCCAGGGCAACCCCGCTTAATTCCCTTTTCGGCGAGGTGGCGGCAGACAAGCGCAGCGCCGGTCCGGCTCACCGAGCGGCGTTGACGCCACTTCGCAGGGCCGGAGACGAAGCCGAGCGGAGTCGGACGAACCAGGGGGTTAGATCGGTGCGCGGCGGCCGATCCAGGCGGTTCGCTCGGCTCGACGCCCGGGAACTTGGTACCGGAGACGGGACTCGAAGCGCACCTCGGGAATCACGGGCGGATTCGGCGGGTTGGCACCTCCGGGGATCACCAACAATCCACCCCGATCAGCCCACCGGACCATCCGGGGCAGGACACGTTCCGGACGAGCTAACGCCTGAGCGATCACCGCTGCATGAGGCCGCGGCTCCAGATCCTCCACTCGGCCTCGAAGCGGGAGCACGTTCCCAATCTCGAGCTCTCGAATCGCAGCGCGCTGGAAATGGTGTCTCTTCTGTCGCGACTCCACCAGGGTTACGGCGCAAGCGGGCTCGAGCAGCGCGATGGGAAGGCCCGGAAAGCCCGCACCCGAGCCGAGATCTGCGAGGCTTGCCACCGTCGGCAGCACCTGGAGCAGAGCCACCGCCTCGAGAATCAGCCCCTGGACAATGTTCTCCTGGGTCCGATGGCCGGTCAGATTCATGCGACTGGCCCAGCGCTCGAGCAGGCGAGCCAGTTCCAGCAGCGATTCGACCTGACCTGGGTCCACTTGCCGTCCCAGCGATTCCAGGCCAGTGATGAGCAGGCGCCGGGCCGAATCAGAGTCAGACAGGGCAATCCTCGCGAGGCGATCGGGTCGAGTGTTCCACGTGGAACGCTCGGTCGCTTCTCGGAGTCTCGGGGGATGTTCCACGTGGAACGCTGGGTCGCGGCTTCTCGGAGTCTCGGGGGCGTTCCACGTGGAACAGCTCAGCGGTCCCCACTCCCGCCGGAATTCGACTCCCGGGACGCCTCCTCAAACTCGGGCGCTCCGCGGGGAACCACCAAGACCTGCCTGTAGCGCCCTTCTCCCATGCTCATCGTGGCGACCTCTTCTTCATCACGGAGAGCAAGGTGGACCAAGCGGCGATCCCGAGCATTCATCGGATCCAGGGCCACC
>JACZXC010000439.1 GCA_022571825.1 Myxococcales bacterium
GATGCTCCGCAGATACACACGGTGGTTGCACACTCGATGGCCGGCTGGCACGGTCGAAAGGCTCCCGATCGTCGCGGACGACGGATCGACCAACGTACCAGGGCTCTATATTGTCGGTGACCTCACGGGGATTCCACTCCTCAAGTTCTCGGCCCACACCGGCGCGCGCGCGGTCCAGACCATCGCCGAAGACACTGCGTTCAAAAAACGCAATTCGAAAACCGGCGTTGTCGACATCGCGATTGTCGGTGGTGGAGTCTCGGGATTCTCGGCGGCGCTCGAGAGCCAGGTGACGGCCCGATCCGTGGTGACCGCGGCGCGCCGGAATCGCGTCGCTTTCGGTCCCTCGAATTCCGGAGTTCCGACGCCGTCGAAGCGCTTTCAGACAATCCGATCCCCAGTCCGAACCCGACGTCCCAGAGCGCGCGGGTTCGAGGCGCGGTGATCCCTTCGACGAGCCACGCGTGGGGAACCGTGTTGACCGCCAGGACGGCCGCCAGGAACCCCGAGGTCGCGATGGCGTGGCTGCGGGGAAACACCTGAAACAAGCCGAGGAAGAGGGCAAAGCCGATCACCACGGGCAGAAGGAATCGGAGCGACGCCGACGGTGCCTTTTTCGCCAGCGCGAAGCTGCCGCCGAGAACGAAGGCGGCCGCCAGGAACAGCAGCCCTCTCTCCGAGAGCGTGCTGAGCAAGGAGATCGCCCAGGCAACAGGCTCGGTCTCTCCGAAGATCCGTTCCACCAGCGAGACGAAGTCGTCCCGAAACAGAACCGCGGTGCCGGCGAGAAGCGGCCAGACGCACCGCCGATACGATCCCCAGGAGCGCTCGGGCGGACATGCTCGTCTCCTTACCCGGCCGCTCCGGGTCCGGTGGCCCCTCGTTCTCGCCGCCCGAGCTCGGCGAGAGGAGCGCTGAGCGCGACGACCAGCAACACGGCACCGAATGCACGCTGGTTCTGCCCCACGCGAAAGCCGAGCTCCCGCTGATGTGCCCGGTAGAGGGCATTGCCCTCGACCTCGGGCCCGGAGGCGAGCCCCACGCCGAGTGCCAGGAGCGCCACCCCCGGCCAGCTCCAGGGCAAGCCGCGACGTCTCCACCAGAACGGCAGCAGCGCCATCGGAACGGCGAGGAACAGGTAGTAGTGAATCCACACCACGGGAAAGACCAGGAGCATGAGCGCCGAGCCCAACGCGAGCTCGAGCTCCAGGCTTCCCCGACTTGGATCGGCGTCGTTGGGTGCCCGGGTTGGCCAGGCAAGCCGGTGGCCTCGCACGGCGAGGAGAAGCGCGATCGCCGCCGTAGAGAGCGCCACGGCGAGTCCCACCGGAAACGGGCGAGCCGCGGTTTGCCAATCGGTGAGGCCCCGATCGGTGAGCAGCCGCATGAAAGCCCCGTCGAGGCTCTGGTTGTTGAAGGCCGCGTGGCTCCGGCCGAGGTTGTTCCACAGCACCCGGTCGACGTATTGGCCCACCAGATCGGTTCCGAACACCGAGACCGACAGCGCGACTCCGGCTGCGACGACACCGACGGCCGTGATGGCCACCGATGTCCGCCGCCGCAGGGCCATCAGACCGACGATCAGGATCGGCGGGATCTTGATCAGACAGATCAGGCCCAGAATCGTCCCCGCGGTTCGCGGCCAGCCGCTCCGGCAGAGCAGATAGAAACCCGTGAACGAGAGCAGCATCAGCGGCGTCGTCTGACCCAACACCAGGCAGCGACGCATCACGGGTGCGAAGGCCAGAAAGATCAGCGACGCCAGCAGGGCACCCGGCCACGTGAGCGGCGGAAAGAAACGGGCGATGGCCCAGAGCAGCAGGCCGAAGCTGGCGGCGAAGCAGGTCAGATTGAGCCACCACATGGCCCGCCACGCCTGGGCGTACTCGAGCATTCCCAAGGGAGCCAGGAGCACGCTCACGATCGGCAGATTGGTGAAGGGTGCGACGTGGCTCTGGTAGAGCTCTTGGCTTCGTCCTTCCAGCAGGAGCTCGCCGCTGCGGTAGTACCCCGGGAAATCGATCTTGCGGACCTCGTAGGTCGCCGGGAGCCGGACGAGAAAATTCAGGACGAGGCCGGCCAGCAGCATCGCCGCGAGAACGCGAAGGCCGAGCTCGGTCGTCCCCGCCGCCGCCCCGCCGCTCGGCATGGACGTCATGGTTGCCCGGTCCGCAACGACACGCCACGGAACGCCGGGCCCGGTCCCGGGGGCCTCGCCCGCAACCTGAGCTATTCTCGGCGTGGCAGAGTCAGTCGGCGACCCCCCCGCCAAGTTACCGATTGTATTGGATAATTCTTTGGTTCTCGGGGGTGCCGGCAACGGGGAGAACGGCCATGGGCCAGCACGCGAGCCAGACCTGGAAGGAAGCACTCCGCGAGCAGATCGATTCCCCCTGGGCGGATGAGATCGATGCCTTCGAGGCTCAGCTCCGTCTGCGCCGGCAGGCCAAGCTCGAGGAGAAGGTCTTCGCGGAAACACGCCTGCGCCGCGGGGTCTACGGCCAGCGCTACGACAACGGCCAACGCGCAGACGGGATCGCGGTTGCGCGGCTCCCGTATCCGGATGTCCCCACCAAGGGCCCGGACACGATATGGGACGCGCCCGGGATGCAACGAATCAAGATTCCCTACGGCGGCGTATCCCCCGAGCAAATGGAAGGTCTGGCCCCAATTTCCGAGG
>JACZXC010000440.1 GCA_022571825.1 Myxococcales bacterium
GTCGTCCTGGAGTCCGCCGTGGTAGTCGATGGCCTTCTCGGTGGCGACGATGACCACCGCCGAGGGCGTCAGGCCGCCGATGCGGCACTTGATGTCGAAGAACTTCTCGGCGCCGAGGTCGCTCGCGAATCCCGCCTCGGTCACGACCCGCTGCGCCAGCTTTCTGGCCAGCTTGGTCGCCACGATCGTGTTGCAGCCGTGGGCGATGTTGGCGAAGGGTCCGCCGTGGACGAAGGCAGGGGTGCCGTTCAAGGTCTGCACCAGGTTCGGGTGAATCGCGTCCCGGAGCAGGACGGTCATGCCGCCCTCGGCTCGCAGCATGCTGGCGGTGATGGGCTCCTTGCGCCGGGTGTAGCCGACGACGATTCGGGTCAACCGGTCCCTCAGGTCTCGATAGCTCGCAGCCAGGCACAGAATCGCCATCACCTCCGAGGCCGGGGTGATGTTGAACCCGTCCTTGCGCGGCACGCCGTGGGCGACGCCGCCCAGGCCCACGAAGATCTCGCGCAGCGCCCGATCGTTCAGATCGATCACGCGGCGCCAGGTGATCCGACGGGGATCGATGCCCAGCTCATTGCCGTGTTGGAGGTGGTTGTCGAGCAACGCCGACAGCAGGTTGTTGGCCTTGCTGACGGAGTACATGTCACCCACGAAGTGGAGGTTGATGTCCTCCGCCGGCACAATCTGGGCGTGGCCGGCGCCCGTGCCGCCGCCCTTGATCCCGAAGTACGGCCCGAGTGAGGGCTCCCGCAGGCACAGGGCCGTCCGGTGTCCCGCCCGGGCGAGGGCATCCGCCAGTCCGATGCTGGTGGTGGTCTTGCCCTCTCCGGCCGACGTGGGCGTCATCGCGGTGACCAGGATCAGCGCCCCATCGGGGCCGGTCTCGCGCGCCTCGAGCTCCGTGATCGGAACCTTCCCGATGTGGTGTCCGTGGGGGAGCACGACCTCCGGGTCGAGCGCCAGATCCTGGGCCACCTCCTGAATCGTACGCTTGGGATAGGTCGATTCGATCTCGAGGTTCGTGGGAGGCGCCACCGGCCGATCAGCCGTGCACATCGTTCGGAAGGGTCTTGCCGTCTCCCCCGAAGGCCTTCGGCATCGTTTCGAACTTGTCGAGCTCGTCGTAGAAGGAGACCGTGCCGCTGCCGTAGAAGATGTGACAGCCCATCTTGAGGCGCGGATCGATCTCGCCGTCGGCGCCGTGGTTCGGCGTGGTGAAGTTCTGCAGGAAGACGGCGCAGCAGCCGAGGTGGTTGAGCCGACTGTAGACCTTGCTGCCGCAGGTACTGCAGAAATAGCGGTCCTCCTTCGACTGGCCGCCGCAGTTGTACATCGAAAGGTTGCTTTCTCCCCTGGTGATGCGGACATCATCGTAGGCGCAGAGCTCCGCGTACGGCGCGGAGTGCGTGCGCCGGCAGATCGAGCAGTGGCAGATCGCGGTCCAGGAGGGCAAACCGCTCACCTCGAACTCGACCGCACCACAATGACACGACCCCTTGAACACGTCTTTGCTCATGACCGTCTCCCTTCCGTGGTTTGACCCGGCCCGCCCGGGACCTCCGCGGTCCCGGGAATGGGAGCGAGCCCTCGCCATCTTCCCACTGTCGGGCGTGGGCGGTCAACCTCCAACATCCGAGTGATTCCGGCCACTTGAGGTCGTGTGCAAGCGTGATGGACCGGGAGATCGGATCGTCGTGCAGGCCCCTTTGCGTCTACCGGATCGGGTTCTCTCGGCGGAAGGGTACGCCGCGCTCCCCCTCCGCGTCCATCTCCTGCGCGTACTCGTACCCGGACCGGACGCAGGCAGCGATCGTTCCGGGAGCGAGGCAATCGCCGATCCGCACGATGTCGATGCGATCCTCGAGCTCGCGATAGAGGTCGTCCCTCGATTCGCGCGCCGTCACCATCACGACGTTCGCCGCCTCCGTGCTGCGTTCTCGGCCGGTGAACACGCAGGCGAGCACGGCTTTCTGGCCGGCGAGCTCGGTCAACACCGTGTTCGGCTCGATCCGCACGCCGAGGTCGATCAGGCGCGCCTGGATCCGCTCGAGCTCGGCGGTGTTGTCCGTCCAGGCGGATGCCAGGTAGGCCGTCGTCACCAGCGTGACGTCGCAGCCGGCCCGGGCGAGCTTCTCCGCGACGACTCCGCCCATGTAGTAGTGATCATCGTCGAAGATGAGGCAGGGTCCCGCTGGCAGTGTCCCGTCCATGATGTCGTCGGGCGTCAGGACCGAGGCCGTGCGCCAGCCCTCGATCGGACTCGCGTGCCAGCGTCCGACCCCGTCCCGGCGCCAGTCGGAGCCGACCGCCAGCGCCACGCGGTCCGCCCCGAACTCGAGGATCTGGGCCGCGTCGAGCTCGCTCTCGAATAAGACGTCCACGTTGTCGATCTTCTCGAGCTGCCCGACGCGCCAGTCGCGCACCCGCGCCCACTCGGCCAGGCCGGGCAGGCCTGCCTCGCGCGAGATCCTCCCGCCGACCTCGCGCGTGCGCTCGGCGAGCGTCACGGAGTAGCCGCGCTGGCCGAGGGCCCTCGCCGCTTCCAGGCCGGCCGGACCGCCCCCGACGACGAGGACCGTCCGGTCGGAGGTCGCCGCCGGAATCGACTCCGGGTGCCAGCCCCGCCGCCACTCCTCGCCCATGGCCGGGTTCTGGGTGCAGCGGATCGGGGTTCCCTGG
>JACZXC010000066.1 GCA_022571825.1 Myxococcales bacterium
GCTCCGAGGTCGGCGACGCGGTCGCCCGGATCGAGATCCAGCGAAGCGATGACCCGGTCGGGTTGCTGCCAGCGGTCGCGGTTGAAGCCCTCGTAGCCAAAGCGCTTCAGCTCCGCACAGCCACTCGAGACGACCAGACAGACCCAGAGAGTCAGGGCGATCCGAGTGCGTGAAGTGTGCATGATTCCTCCAAGTTTTAGGCCATCACGCGCGAACAGCCGCTCCCCGCGGAGGGTACGCGAGACCTGCCCCCGTCGGCGAGAGAATTCGAGGGGTCTGGGCGGCATCAACGACACGCGGTTCCCGATGGTTCAGCGAGGGGTCGGGGACCAACCCAGAGCTTCGACCATGGCGTGGTAGAGGTAGTTCTGCTCGTGTACGCCGTCGAAGAGCCAGGCGCCGGGCCCGCCGGCGTAGACCGCCACGTCTTCGCCGCTGTGGGTCTCGGCGAAGAGTGGGACCGCCGCCTGTTGCAGGTAGTCGCGGTCCGCCGTGTCGACGTCGACGGAGTCGGGGGCCCGCTGTAGCCAATCGAAGCGCGCACGCATCCACAGCCAGAACCGGTTGGCTCCGCTCAGCTCGAGGGGCATGACGAACGTCGAGATCACGCGGCCGGGTCCATTCTGATAGCCCAAGGTGGTGTAGGGCTGGCCGCGGGTATCCCGGGCGGGCTCGGACTCGGGTTCGCCCCGGAGGTCGTTCTTCACCACCTGGCCGAGAATGTCGTTGCCGCGCGTGGGATAGCCGGCGATGGTAAAAACGTGGCCGTGGTCGGCGGTGACGACGACGAGGGTGTCCCGCAAATCGGTTCGCTCCAGGATCGCCCGAATCGCTCGCGAGAACTCGATGGTCTCGGTCAACGCCCGATGCGCATTGCCCAGATGGTGGCCGTGGTCGATGCGGCCGCCCTCCACCATCAGGAAGTACCCTTTTGGATTGCGCGAGAGGATCTCGAGCGCCTTCAGCGCCATCTCGGTCAGCGAGGGCTCGTCGGGCGCGTCGCCGGCGCGGTCGATCTCGAACTGCATGTCCGCGGGCTCGAACAGGCCCAGCAGGTGGTCCGTCTCGCCGGCGGCGTCGAGCTGCTGGCGGTTCCACACGTAGGTCGCCCGGGGGCGCCCCGCGACCCACTCGGCGGTGAGGTCACGACCGTCGAGGCGGGAGCCGCTTCGTTCCGGGTGCTCGGGATCCGGCGCCGTGACGGGAAGGAAATGCATCCGTCCTCCGCCGAGAGCCACCTCGAGTCCGTCGCCGTGAGAGAACTCGATCAGCTGGCGGGCGATATCCGGAAAATCCGCGGAGCGGGCCTCGGGAGTCAGCAGGGCGTCGTTTTGCCATTTCCGCTCCGGACTGTGGGCATAACAGGCTCCCGGGGTGGCGTGGGTGACGGGTGTGGTGGTGACGACGCCGGTGGACAGGCCCCGCTGCTCCGCCTGCTCGACGATCGTGGTGAGGATCTGGTCCCGGGCGGCTTCGTGATCACCCCGTGGCACCGACTCGCCGACGGAGAGAACCCCGCTGCGGGTCTTCACCCCGGTCACGATCGCGGTCATGGTTCCCGCCGAATCGGGGGTCTGTTGGTTGGTGTTGTAGGTCTTGATGAGGGCCGTGTGGGGGAGTCGCTCGAAGGAGAGCCAGTTCTCCTCTCCGGTCTCCCCGCGGAGCTGTCCCTCGAGGATGCGCGCGGCGGTCACCGTGGTGACCCCCATGCCATCTCCGATGAAGAGGATGACGTTTTTGGCCCGGGCGGCGGGGTTTCGGGAGGCTTGGTTGCGCAGGGCCAGGGCGACGGCCTCTCGCCCCGCTTCAAACCAGCCGGAATCCCCGGCCGCCGAGCTCGCGATCGCGAGGACGATGATCGCCGTCGCCGGCGTGAAGCTCCTTCGGATCATGGACCTTCTCTCCTCCGGCATTCGCGCGTGTCCTCAACCGGGCACACGCCGAGGGCTCTCAGCTCGCGCCTCGCCTGGCCGGCCCAGTCGCGTTGGGCTCGCGGGTTGGCCGGGCTCGGGTGCAGGATGCGTCCGATCCGGACATCGCGCTCGCCGATGGCCTCGTGGGCGCGCTCTGCCGCAAAGGCCCCGATGCCCACCACCCAGTCCGGCTCGAAGATGTCGACCAGCCGCTGGAGGTGTCGGTTGCAGGCAGTGAACAGCGGCGCGCGCTCGCGGGCCGGAAGCTTGTCGGGAGTGCGGTTGCGTCCGCCGGCCTCGATGAAGACGAGGGGGCAGAAGTTCGCGACAAAATGACGGGCGAAGAAGCGCTCGGGCGTGCCGAAGTGCTGCGCGACGGCGCCCCACAGGCGCGCGCCACTCACCTCGCTGCGCGGACACTCGAAGCCCCGCACGGGTCGCTTGGGATGCTCGCGCCGCGGCCGCGACACCGGCCCCTCGATTCCCAGCCAACCTCGAACGCTCTCGACATCGCCGAAAGGTACTCCCGTCTGGGCCATGCCGAAGGGGCCCGGATTCATCCCCAGCAACAGAACCAGCTTGCGGGAGTTTCCGTAGGCTCGGACATAGCGGTCGTGGGGGGATCGGGCGTACTCGAGGGGATTGTAGACGTGGGTGACGGGCGCGGCGAAGCGCAGGCGAGCGACGTCCCGGCAGAGCTGCCGTGCAGCAGCTTGAACGCTCGCGGCGACCTGGGGCATCTGCGCTCAATTCCGGTGCGACTCAGTACCGGAGGAAGCTCGATCTCACAACGCGGATCGCGTCAAGAGTTCCGGGGTATCCTGCACTAGACTCCCCCGGCCCGCATCAGAGCGGAGTTTCACGGGGGGCCTCGGGGCTTGAGCGGGTTCTCATGAGCGAGGACCGTGCGCAACGCATCCAGGTTGCGCTCGATGGAGTGGGTCTCACCCTGGGCGGACGCCTCGTGTTTCGGGATCTCTCCTGCGAGTTTCCACGCGGAGAGATCACCGTCGTGCTCGGCGGAAGCGGAGCTGGGAAGAGCACGATCCTGCGTCTGATCGGGGGGCTCCAGCGTCCCGATCGCGGCCGCGTTTGCATCACGGGCGACGACATCACCCATCTTTCGGGGTCCCAGCTCTTCGCCATCCGCAACCGGATCGGCATGCTCTTCCAGGGCGGTGCGCTGCTGGATTCGATGACGATCTTCGACAATGTCTCGCTTCCCCTGCGGGAGCACACGGACCTCTCGGAGGCCGCCATCGCCGAGCATGTGCGTGAGCGCCTGGAAGCGGTGGGCCTTCCGCGCACCGAGGCCCTGTATCCCCGTCAGCTCTCCGGGGGGATGGTCCGTCGGGCGGGCCTCGCCCGGGCCCTGGTCCGCGATCCCGAGATGGTGTTGTGCGACGAACCGTTCTCGGGGCTGGATCCGGTGAACGTGCGCCGTATCGAGGCCCTGCTGGTCGAGCTGAGCCGACGGCTCGGGGTGACCATGATCGTCACGTCCCACCATCTGGCCTCGTCGCTGCGGATGGCGAAGCAGCTGCTCTTTCTCGTCGACGGCGAGGGGTTCGCGGGGACCACCGCCCAGATATTGGCGAACCGCGACCCGCGCATCGTCGAGTTTCTCAGAGCCGAGCGGGATGGTTCCCCGCTGCCCGGGGTCGAGGCGGGGGCGGAGCGCGATGAGAGCGCCGGCGATCGAATCCCTGGGTCTGGGCGGCATCCGCGCCGTTCTCCATCTGGGCCGCTTCGGTCGGTTCGCCGCGCAAGTCCTTCGCTGTGCATCGAGGCCTCCTCTCCGCTTCCAGCGCCTGGTTGCCGCGATCTTCGATTCTGGGGTCAAGTCGCTCCCGGTGATCTGCCTCTCCGGCGTCACAGTGGGCGCCATCCTCAGCTTCCTCGGATACTCGACCCTCTCGCGCTTCGGAGCCGAGGGGTCTCTGGGCGCCGTCGTGGGCATCGGGCTGGTTCGCGAGCTGGGGCCGCTGCTGACGGGGCTCCTGGTGACGGGCCGCGCGGGCTCGGCCATGGCCGCCGAGATTGCCTCGATGGTGACGACGGAACAGTTCGACGGGCTGCGCATGATGTCCGTGGACCCCATCGACTTCGTCGTGACTCCCAAGGCGATGGCCATGGTGCTGGTCATGCCGCTCCTCAGCGCGCTGTTCATCGTGTTCGCGTTTTTTGGGGGCTACCTGGTGGGCGTCGAGCTGCTGGGCGTGGATGGCGGAACCTTCCTAACGAGCCTCGAGACCTCGATCGACTTCGTCGACGACGTGGCCCAGAGCCTGACCAAGGCCGTCAGCTTTGGGGCGATCGCGGGATTCATCGCGACCTACCGGGGCACCACCTGCGAGCCGACGGCCGCGGGTGTGAGCGCGGCCACCACGTCGACCGTGGTCAACGCCTCGGTCGCCATCTTGATTTGTGATTTCGCCCTCACCATGATGTGGGGAGTCTGAGACGAGAAGACTCACCCGCGGGGAGTCCACCATGCGACCTTCGCCCGTACGGGACCTGATCGTGGGACTGTTTGTCCTCGCTGGCCTGATTGCGATCGGATACCTGGCGCTCTCCTTGGGCGGCCTGACCACGAAGGGCTCCGGGGGGGTCGTGCTGTATGCCACCTTCGATGAGATTGGGGGCCTCAAACACCGGGCACCCGTGCGGGTCGCCGGGGTGAGAATTGGCGAGGTCGTGGAGGTCGTCCTGGACGAGTCCCTGCGTGCCCGGGTCACCCTGAACCTCGATTCGAACCTCCCGTTGCCCGTGGACACCCGGGCCGAGATCCGCACCTCGGGGGTATTGGGCAACCAGTACCTGGCGCTGGAGCCGGGAGCCGAGGACGAGCTGCTCCAGCCGGGAGAGGAGATCGCCTTCACCGAGGGCGCTCTCGTGTTCGAACGTCTGATCGGACGCTTCGTGGCCAACGCGGGGCTCGATCAGGAATGACGGCGTGGCGGGCGTCTGTGAGCGCGACCGCGCTTCTCGCCATTCTGCTGCTTCTCTCGGCCGCCCCGATGCCGGCGGGCGCGCAGCCGGAAGCCGAAGCGGCGGTCGCCGATCCCTTCGAACCCGTCAACCGCCGGATCTTCGCCTTCAACGAGTGGTTCGATCACTGGGTGCTCGAGCCCGGGGCGATGGTCTGGGGCGCGCTCTTTCCGCATTCGTTCCACCTCTCGCTCCGCTCCGCGGTCGACAACGCCCGGACCCCGCTGGTCCTGGTCAGCGACCTGCTTCAGGGGAAGCCCCGGAGCGCGGCCTTGGACCTGAGCCGCTTCGTCGTCAATTCCACCCTCGGCATCGGCGGCCTGTTCGATCCGGCAACGCACTTCGGCCTCGAGCGCAATGACGAGGATCTCGGTCAGACCTTTGGGGTCTGGGGGATCCCCGCGGGTCCCTATCTCGTGATTCCCCTGTTCGGAGCGTCGAGCCCCCGCGACCTCGTCGGGACGATCGCCGAGGCGGTTCCCCAGAGCTTCATTCTGAGCTGGGTCGTCAACTTGGCGGCGAACACGGCCGATATCGTCAACCGCCGAACGCTACTGCTGGAGACGATTCGCGAGGAGCGAGAATTGGCCTTCGACCTGTATGCGGCGGTGCGCAATGCTTACGTATACCGACGTCGCAACCAGGTGGCCGACGCGCGGGAGGATGAGAACGCGACAGCGGATGACTTCTACTACTTCGACGACGAAGAAGAGGTGGACTGAGGTGCGTCGCTGGGGGGCTCTGGGCCTGACCCTGGTCGCCGTGGGGATCGCCTCGGGGCAGGGTCGTGCGGCCTCGGAACCCGGGCCGCGAGGGGTGATCCAGGAGACCGTGGATCAGGTCCTCGCCGTGCTGAACGACCCCGTCCTGTCGAAGCCCGAGCGCCTGCTGGCGATCGAGGCGATCGCCTACCGGCGCTTCGACTTCCGGTCCATGTCCAAGCAGGTATTGGCCCGGAACTGGAAGCGCTTCTCCGAGGCGCAGAAGGAGGAATTCCAGAGGGAATTCAAGGACTACCTCGCCTACACCTATGGGGCCCGCCTGAACCGATTCGACCAACAACAGGTGGAGATCATCGGTGAGCGGACCGGACCCCGCGGTCACGTCACAGTGCTGACGAAGATCGTGGG
Source organism: Myxococcales bacterium (assembly GCA_022571825.1). Lineage (GTDB taxonomy): Bacteria > Myxococcota_A > UBA9160 > UBA9160 > SMWR01 > JACZXC01. Next base: position 6,035 of record JACZXC010000066.1, read on the forward strand.
GGGCGAGAACAGCGGCGCCACGGTCGACTACGTCCTGATCGATCGGGAGGGGCGCTGGCGGATATTCGACGTGATCGTCGAGGGGATCGGCTTCGTCTCCAACTACCGCGATCAGTTCCGGCAGGTGCTTGGCCGCGGCGGCCCCGACCATCTGCTCGCCGAGCTGCGAAAAAAGAACCATTCGGGTTCGCCCGAGGCGACGCCCGCAGCGCCAGCCGGGGGACGGTCCTCGCGGTGAGCTGGGGATGGTCCTCGAGCCCGATCAGGTCAGGGCCGCGATGTAGGCGATCCACGCCGGGTCGTCGAGGGCTCGCTTGCGGCGGGTGAAGATGTTGTTCCCCTCTTCGGTTTCGCTGTCGGTGCCTTCCCAGTAGATATCCGCCCGGACGAATCCCGCTTCGATCAGAAGCTCTTGGATCTCCGGCAGCGTCCATAGGCGCCAGTCGTAGCGGAAGCAGCGCCTCAGCTCACTGCCGTCGTGGAATTTGAAGTGGATGTAGTTCCTGACCGCGTGCGTGATCGGGTCGAAGGTGTGCTGGTCCCAGACGTAGGTGAAACTTCCGACGGACCGCGGCTCTTCGCCCGTGCGTTGGGAGTCGGCCCCACCGTAGGCATCCAGCAACAGCAGCCCCCCGCTCTTGAGGGTTGCCCGCGCGGTCTCGAAATAGCGCCGGAGCTCGGGCCGCGTCTTGAACAAGAAATAGGAGAAGTTGAAGGCCACCGTCACGTCGACCTTCTCGTGACCGATGTCGAGGACGTCGCCCTCGATCAGCTTGATGCGAGCTGCCTGGTCAGGCCGAAGCGGGGCGACGTGGTTTTCCCGCCCCCACGTCAGGGGAAACGGGTCGAGGTCGATCGCCCAGGCTCGATTGTCCGGGCGTTTCTCGACCCAGCGTCGGGCGAGTAGTGCCGTGCCGCAGAAGTCCTCGCGCAGGAGCTGTGGGCGGCGTTCGAAATGGTTGCGGAAAATTCGATCGATGAGCTGGATATCGGCATCGGGATCCTGGACCGCCTTCTCGTAGAGCTCGTAGCGATCCGCCTGCCGGGCTCGCGATGTCGGCCGCCCCCTGGGCCTCGGACGCTCTCGTCGGCTCACCGTCTCCGCTCGCACTTTCCTCGGAAGTCGATTCGATGGGGTCGATGGTCCCCGGGGGCTCCGGGATCCTCGCGCATCACCGGACCAGACTCAAGCGGAACGGTGGCGACCCCGAAGATTCACGCCTCGGGATGGAGTGAGAGTGAACGAGGGTGGGCCGGACGACCCGACCCACCCGTGCTCGGGGTATCCCGACGCGTTCACCCCCGCAAACCCTTGAATCGCTGCGCCCGGGCTTCGAGTCGCGGCGCGCCGTCTCTTCATGCGTCAACCCCCTCGGGAGTTCAAGAAGAAACTCTCGTCTTCGAAATAAAAATCAGGCTTCGGGGTCGTAGGCGAGGTTCGGACCGAGCCAGCGCTCCACTTCGTCGCAGGTCATTCCCTTGCGCTCGGCGTAGCTTTCGACCTGGTCGCGGCCGATGCGCCCGACGGTGAAGTACCGCGCTCGCGGATGCGAGAAATAGAGACCGCTCACGCTCGCAGCGGGCAGCATCGCGAAGCTCTCGGTCAAAGAGATCCCGATGGCCGGTGCGTCCAGAAGCTCGAAGAGCTTCCGTTTCTCGGTATGGTCGGGACAGGCGGGGTAGCCGTAGGCGGGACGAATTCCCCGGTATTTCTCTGCGATCAGCTCCGACGGGCTGAGAGCTTCGCTCTCCTCATAGCCCCAGTCGCGTCGCGCACGCCGGTGAAGGCATTCTGCAAACGCTTCGGCCAGGCGGTCGGCCAGGGCCTTGACCATGATCGCGTTGTAGTCGTCGTTGTCTCGAGCGAACTCCTCGGCGATGGCGTGGGTTTCTGCCCCCGACGTGACTGCGAAGGCACCGATATGGTCTGCGAGGCCGGTCTCGGCGGGTGCGATGAAGTCCGCGAGACAGCGGTTGGGCTTCCCGTCCGGGATGGGCGCCTGCTGGCGCAGCATCGGAAATCGCACCCGCTCGTGCTGCCGCGAGGCATCGGTAAACACGACGATCTCGTCGCCTTCGCTCGCCGCAGGCCAGAACCCGTAGACCGCACGGGGGCTGAGGAGCTTCTCGTCGATGATTCGGTCCAACAGGGCTCGTCCATGGGCGTAGAGTTCCCGGGCCGCCTCGCCGTACCGCGGGTGCTCGAGAATCTTCGGGAACTTGCCCTTGAGCTCCCAAGTCGAGAAGAAGAAGGTCCAGTCGATGTACTCGGCGATCTCCGCCAGGGAGACGTCGTCCAGCACACGCCGGCCGGTGAAAGCGGGGACCGGCACGTCCTCGGCCCGCCAGTCGATCTGCGTCCGGTGATCCAGCGCCTCGGAGTAGGAGAGGAGAGGCCGCTTTTCCCTGCTCCCATACACGAAGCGCAGGTGCTCCTGGCGCTGCCGATTGGCCTCGTCGAAGGCCTTCTTTCGCTCCGGATCCAGCAGACTCGAGACCACGTTGACGGCGCGCGACGCGTCCGGGACGTGGACGGTGCTCTGGTGATACTGGAGCGCAATCTTCACGGCCGTGTGCTGTCGGCTGGTGGTGGCGCCGCCGATCAGCAGCGGCTTGTCGATCCCGCGTCGCTCCATTTCCTTGGCCACGTTCACCATCTCGTCGAGGGAGGGGGTAATGAGCCCCGAGAGCCCCACCAGGTCGCAGTTCTCGTCGACGGCGGTTTGGAGAATCTTGTCCGCGGGCACCATCACGCCGAGGTCGATGATCTCGTAGTTGTTGCAGCCCAGCACCACGCCGACGATGTTCTTGCCGATGTCGTGCACATCTCCCTTGACCGTCGCCATCACGATCTTGCCCCGGGAGCCGCGGGCGTTCTTCCGCTTCTCTTTCTCCATGTAGGGCTCGAGATGGGCGACGGCCCGTTTCATCACCCGGGCACTCTTCACCACCTGGGGCAGGAACATCTTGCCGGCTCCGAAGAGGTTGCCCACGATCGTCATTCCGTCCATCAACGGCCCCTCGATTACCTGGAGGGGACGCTGAACCTGCAGGCGCGCTTCCTCGGTGTCCTCCTCGATGTAATCGACGATGCCGCGGACCACGGAATGGGAGAGGCGCGACTCGACGCTCTCCTCACGCCAGGCGAGATCGAGCTCAAGCTTCTTGCCCGCTCCCCGCACCGTTTCCGCGTAGGAGACCATTCGCTCGGTTGCGTCGGGCCGGCGGTTGAACAGGATGTCTTCGACGTGCTCGAGCAGATCCTTCGGGATGTCTTCGTAGACGCCGAGCTGACCGGCATTGACGATTCCCATGTCCATGCCCGCGCGGATCGCGTGGTAGAGGAAGGCGGTGTGGATGGCCTCGCGTACCTTGTCGTTGCCGCGGAATGAAAAGGACAGGTTGCTCACTCCGCCGCTCACGCTCACCCCGGGACAGGTCTCCTTGATCAGCCGGGTCGCCTCGATGTAGTTGATGGCGTACTCGGCGTGCTCCTCGAGGCCGGTTGCAATCGCGAGGATGTTGGGGTCGAAGATGATGTCCCCGGGATCGAAGTCGATCTCTTCGGTCAGAAGGCGATAGGCGCGCTGGCAGATCTCCAGCTTTCGCTGGATCGTATCCGCCTGGCCCTTTTCGTCGAAGGCCATCACGACCACGGCGGCGCCGTAGCGCTGGGCCAGGCGCGCCTTGGCCAGGAACTCCTCTTTGCCTTCCTTGAGGCTGATCGAGTTGGTGATGCCCTTGCCCTGGATGCACTTGAGCCCCGCCTCGATCACGGTCCACTTGGAGCTGTCGACCACAATCGGAAGCCGCGCCACCTCGGGCTCGGTGGCGATCAGGTTCAGGAATGTCGTCATCTCGTGCTCGGAGTCGAGCATGCCCTCATCGACGTTGACATCGAGCAGGTTGGCGCCGCCGCGGACCTGGTGGAGAGCCACCCCCACCGCCGCGGTGTAGTCTCCCTTTTTGATCAGGTTGGCGAACCGGCGCGAGCCGGTGACATTGGTCCGCTCGCCGATCATCGTGAAGTTCGTGTCGGGACCGATCGTGTAGACCTCGAGGCCGCTGAAACAAGCTCGGGTCGTCTTGCGCTCGGGGATCGGGCGCGGCGCCAGGCCCGCAACGGCCTCGGAGATGGCGCGGATGTGGGTCTCGTCGGTTCCGCAGCATCCGCCCACGATGTTCACGAGACCGCTCTCCGCGAATTCCCGGAGCAGACTGCTGGTGGTGTCGGCGCCCTCGTCGTAGCCGCCGAAGGCGTTGGGGAGGCCCGCGTTCGGATAGCAGCTCAACGCGGTGGGGGCGATGGCCGCGAGCGCGGCCAGATAG
>JACZXC010000441.1 GCA_022571825.1 Myxococcales bacterium
CTGGGGCTCCCCACGGCGCAGATCGATGCGCAGGCCCAGGCATGTATTCGCGCGGAATTCCCGGCGGACCGGCCCCTCGAAGACGAGCTATGACGCCTCGTCGAGTCGCCGCGAGGCGTCAAGACTCTTGAGCGTGAGTTCACAGCTGCGGCTGCGCCCGATCACCAGCGATCCGTTGCTGGGAAGGGCCATCGGGGGTCGCGTCGGCAGGAAGAGCCTGGATATGCGAGATGAACTCATATCAGGCATCGAGTCGGCAGTCTCGGGGAAGGTCTTTACCGCGCTGCAGCCCGCGCCACCGCCCCCTGGGAATCCGCTGCGGCTGCGCGGGCTCAGCGAGTCCGCGTCCGCAGCAGCCGCGACACCAGCTCCCGGACCTCGGCCTGGATGCCGAGCGCCTGGCTCTCGCGGGGCCCGGAGACGTTGAGCACCCGGATGGCGCGGTCGCCGATCCATTGGGCCAGCGTTTCCAGCGCTGCGTCGGATGCCTCGTCGGGCAGCTGTATCAGCTGGACCGGACGTTTTCGGGCCTGGGCGCAATCGAGGCTGTAGGCGCTGCCGCCGGTCGGCTCGCCCCTGAGCAGGACCAGGGTTGCGTCGGAGTCGCGCACATTCCAATCGGTTCGTTGGGCCGGATCGGCCTCGGGCGTCTCGCACAGCGGGTAGCGATCTGCGATCACCCCGTCCTCGGCCCGTCGGCCGGCTGGACACCAGCCTCCGCAGGAAACGCCCGCGTCGAGTGCAGCGTCGAGTGCGCCTCGGTCGACACCGGTCTGCCCGCCCGACACGATTCGTTCGATCACTCAGCGGATCTCGAAGCCCTGAAGCGACTCGATAGGTTCCTCTTCGACGTCGACCGCATCGACCCGGGCGAACCGGGGGCCGCTGCGGCACCACGCCATCATCCGTTCGACGGATTCGTGATCGCCCTCGAAGACGACCTCTACGCTGCCGTCGCGCCGGTTGCGAACCCAGCCGTCCACGCCCTGTCGCAGGGCTTCTTCCTGGGTGGAGCCCCGAAACCAGACGCCCTGCACCCGCCCATGGACGATCACGTGGCGTCGCACGCGCTCCACGTCCTAGACCCCGGAGGTGGTGTAGAAGTCGAAGTCCACCAGCTCTTCCTTGAGAAAGTCGCTCAAGCGGACCATCAGGCGGGCCTCGATCTGGCGCACCCGCTCGCGCGAGACCCCGAAATCCTCGCCGAGCTCCCGGAGCGTGCGGGGCTCCTCGGCCAGCAGACGCTGGTCGATGATCTTCTGCTCGCGCTCCCCGCAGTTGGCGGCGAACTCGTGGACCTTCTCGATGAACACGCGCCGCAGCTCGGCATCGCCGACATTTTCCTCGGCGGTCTGGCCGCCATCGGCGATGAAGTCTCCGTACTCGCTGTGGCTGTCGTCGTCGCGACGCACAGGTGCGTTGAGCGACAGGTCCGACTGGGAAAGTCGCTGTTCCATGTCGCGGACGTCGTCCTCGGTCACGTCCAAACGTTCGGCCAACAGCTTCGGCTCGGGGCGAAAGCCCTCTCGCTCGAGCTCGCGCTTCTCCTTGTTGAGTCGGAAGAAGAGTTTTCGTTCGGCCCGAGAGCGCCCCACCCGCACTATCCTGATGTTGTCGAGGATGTACTTGAGGATGTAGGCCCGAATCCAATAGACACCGTAGGACGACAGCTTGACGCCCTGATAGGGGTCAAAGCGTTGAAGCGCCTGCATCAGGCCGAGGTTGCCCTCCTGGATCAGATCGAGGGTGTTGGTCCAGGCACGCCGATATTCCATGGCGATCTTCACGACCAGCCGCAGATTCGAGAGAACCAGGCGACGTCCGGCTTCGAGGTCGCCTTCCTCCCGCCAGCGGACCGCCAGCTCGTGCTCTTCCTCGCGCGAGATCGGCGCATGTTGAGCGAGCTGCGACATGTAGCGCGTGAGCGCGTCGGGGATCTCGACGGCACGATCGGCGGGGCCGCCCCCCCCGTGCCTGGGGAGAGACGGCTCTGCCGGAACGATCGCGTTCGGCTCTAGTACGTCTGCATCCCGTACCTCTGGATCCCGCAGAGCCTGGGTCTGCGTCGCGTCCTTCACCGGAGGGTCTTCTTGCGAAGTCAACGTCGACACCCTGGGACGGCCGGACGGCCGCGATCGAATCACGATAGCAGACGAAAACGGGGGACTGGCGCGCTGCGCCGGCCCCCCGCTGAGTCTCGTTTTCTGCTGGCTACTGCTTGAGCGATCGAATGAACGCGATCAGGTTGTCGACGTCGTCGATTTGATTCGTCTGATTCGAATGTCGGTTCCGGCTTTCTTCGACGAACCTGTTGCCATAACCGATTCGTGTTTGACTTAGGACTCTCATGGAATCACTTCAGCAAATCTGTACGTTCCGCATCGACGATCACTTTTTCGGCGTTCCGATCGAAAGCGTGCAAGAGGTGATTCGCTCGCCGGAGGTAACCCGTGTGCCTCGTGCGCATGTCGTCGGGGTGTGCAGTACGGTGGAGGAGGAGCTGGAATGGGCTCGCAAGGCCTACAAGGACACTGATATCCAGGTGTTCGGGTCGTACGAGGAGATGGTGTCCATGCCGTCGTTGGATGCCGTGTGGGTGTCGACAAGCACCGATGTGCATGCTAGTCAGACCCTAGGTGCGATTGAGAAGGGGTTGCATGTGTTGTGT
>JACZXC010000067.1 GCA_022571825.1 Myxococcales bacterium
CCATGTCCGCGCCGATCGTGCGCGCCATCACCGACGCCCTGGATTTGGAAATTTCCCGCTGGGAAGCGCGGGCGCAGGACGATCCGGAGGCGCGTGCCGTGCTTCGCGCCTTCCTCGGACTGCGCGAGCTTCTCTGGGAGTTCGGACTGCGACGCGGCCGGGACGGCGCGCACGATCAGCCCGGGGGGGCGGAGTCGGGGGCGGGTCGCGGATCGCGCGTGAGGCGGAGCCGACGACCGCGGGTTCAGCGGGTGACCGTCGAGGGCTGACCGCCCGGGCAACGTTCGCTAGCGTGGCCTGGGTCCTCGCACTCCATCGAGATGTCCGCATGCCGATTCTCATCAAGCGCTACGCGAACCGCAAGCTCTACAACACCCAGACCAGCCGATATATCACCCTGAAGGGCATCGCGACGTTGATCGAGGGCGGTGACGAAGTGACGGTTATCGAGAACGAGACCGGCGAAGACATCACCTCCGTGGCTCTCTCGCAGATCCTCGTGGACAGCGAGCGCGTCAACCAGACCGTATCGCGAACACTGCTCTCGGATTTGATCCAGCGGGGGGGCAACGCCCTGTACGGCGCATTGCGACGAGGCGTCGACGACGCGAGCGGGAGCATCGACGAAGTCCGCCGCAATGTTCGCCGGTTGGTCAAGTCCGGTGAAGACGACGGAAGGCTCAGCGACTGGATCGCCTTCGCGACACCGGACTTCGACCGCATGATCCAGACCGCGATCGAGCGGGTATTCAAGCTGCTGGATCTGCCGCGTCGCTCAGACATCGAGGCGCTGAGCATGAACCTGCAGCGGGTGGCCGAAGCCGTGGACAGGCTCGACACCCTTCAGCGTTCCCGCGACGCCGCCTCCGACCGTGCGGAATCGGACTCCCGCGTCGAACGCTAACTCCAGACCGATTCGCGGTGGGCGAGGCCGGTCTCGATGAGGAGCTGGATCTGGGAGCGCAGATCTTCGGTCAGCCGCGAGATCAGCAACTCGTCGGTAGCGGCGTCGGGCTCGAGGTGATCGAACGGGATCGGCTTGCCGATTCCGATCACCCATTTGCTGGGCAGCGGCAGCAGGCCCAGCGGACCGAGCAGCGGGAAGCTGGGGGTCACAGGCACGAAGGGCAGGCCCACCGCCCGGGCCGGGTGGCCCCACTTGAACAGGATCGGATGGACCTCTTCGGCGCCTACGATCCCGATCGGAACGATCGGAACCCGGTTCTCCAGAGCGATACGAATCACGCCGCCCCTCCCGAAGCGCTTGAGCCGGTAACGCTCGCGAAAGAGCTTCGCGGCACCCTTGACGCCCTCGGGAAATGCGAGCACCGCATGGCCCGACGCCAGCAACCGCTCCGCGTTCTCGCGGCAGGCGCGCACTCCACCGAGGCGAGCCAGATACGGCTGAACGAAGGGCAGCGTGATCAACCAGTCGGCGACGAGGAATCGCGGATACAGTTGATGGGGATGGTGGCGATAGATGGCGTGGCAGACCATGAGCCCGTCGTAGGGCAATAGCCCCGACCGGTTGGCAACCAACAGACACGGCCCCTCGATCGGAACATTCTCCAGACCTTGTAGCTCCACCCGCCAATAGCCTTCGTAGAGCAGATCGAGCAGCCGACGGGTTCGCCGAAGCACGACTTCATCCATGCCGAACTCGTCGACCTCTCCCGAACGCTCGACCATTCCGATGGTGCTCACCCGGCGCCGAAACGCAGTGAACAGCGCCGGCCAGTCAACGGACCCGTGCGCCGGACCCGGAGACCCCGGCTCGCGGGTGGCCGGAAAGCGCGACCGGATCTCTCGCCGCAGGGAATCGAGCGCTTCTCGAAGTACGTCGACCTCGACGTCGAACCCGTTGGCGTTTCCGGGGCTCTGATCGCGCTGGTCGGACACAGTCGGCCTCCGTTCGGTGACCCGCTCGCTACCGGTAACGCCGCATGCGACGCGCCGACACGAAGGAGATCCATGCCTCCTTCGAACTGTAGAGGGGCTCACCGAAAGCCTCCCACCCCCGGGCACCGTCGGCAACCCACAGGTAGCGCAGGTAGTCGTAGAATCCCGCCGGAGCATCCCCCGTCTGTCCCTGAGACGGGTAATACGCCATCTGGTACAGCACCGGCGCGGGCAGGGGAAGAATCCGCTTTCCCGCCAGGCGCAGGATCGTCGAGAGGGGCAGAACCCCTCGTGCCACGATATTGAACACCCCCGGGTGCGCGCTCAGCGTGGCGCGCTCGAAGGCGTGGATACAGTCCTGCTCGTGTACGAACTGCATGAGCGGATCGTACCCGAGCAACATCGGTACGACGGGCAGCGCGAAGAATCGATTGACGTGGTCCCATTGGTCGGGCCCCATCATCCAACAGGGCCGCAGCACCGTGACCTCGGTGTCGGGATGGCGCTCGCGCCAGTCGGCGAGAAGGCCCTCCATCTCGATGCGATCCTTCACGCTGTGCGCGTCCGGATGGCCGCGCAACGGGTGCGACTCCGTCAGAAAGTTCGGGTTGTCGGGGAGGGGTCCATAGAGCGTCGTGCTCGACGCCACCACAAGTCGCTTGACCTTGGCGGCCGCGCACGCGTTCATGACGTGCAGGCTGCCGATGGTTTCGAGTTCGTGGTCCATCTCGAGGTCCGGCGTCGGCGTCTTTCGAAACGCCGCGTGCACGAGCACATCCACGCGCGCTCTCGAGAGGATCTCCGCCAACCTCCCGTCCGCCGTGGGTTCGGTGAGATCGATGCGATGGAAGCGCACGCGGCTGTCGAGACGAAACGGCCGCCGGTGATCGAGCGCCAGGATCTGCAGCTTCGGGGAACCTTCGAGCAGGCGGTCGACGAGTCGTCGACCGATGAAGGACCCCAGCCCCGTAACGGCAACGACACCGGGTGCGCTCACGGCCTCCTCCCGGGCGAAAACGGCTCTCGCCTCGCCGCCCGTTCTTCACTCGGATACCATCGTGGGAGATGACGCGCATTCGGGCAACCACAGTCGTGGCGGATGCGCGCTTCGGCAACCATCGGGGCCCCGCCGAGCACCCCGAATGCCCCGAACGTCTGGCCCCGGTACAGGCCGCCATCGATGCCCGGGGCGATCGAGTCGATCACCTGGAGCCCAGGTACGCCGAACCCGACGAGATCCTGCGGATCCACGTTCGGGACCACTTCGAAGCCGTGGCCGAGGCCGTGCGACACGCCCCCCGTCAACTCGACCCGGACACCTACGTGTCGCCGCAGAGCCTCGACGTCGCGCTCCTGGCGGCTGGAGGAACCATTGAACTGGTGCGCCAGGTGGCGCGGGGGCAGCGCCAGCCCGGCCTGGCCGCCGTGCGACCCCCCGGGCACCACGCCGAGGCCGACCACGCGATGGGCTTCTGTCTGTTCAACAACATCGCGATTGCCGCGCGTGCCCTCCAGGCAGACGAGGGCATGGAGCGGATTCTGATCCTCGACTGGGATGTCCACCACGGCAATGGCACGCAGCACAGCTTCGAGGAGGATCCCTCGGTCCTCTTCGTTTCGATCCACCAATTCCCCTACTACCCGGGAACCGGCGACTTCGGTGAAGCCGGCCGGGGGAAGGGCACCGGGGCGACCCTGAACATTCCGATGCCGGCGGGGTGCGGGGACGCCGAGTACGTGGGCGTCCTGCAGCGCGTGGTCATGCCCGCGGCCGCCGCGTTTCGCCCCGAGATGATCCTGGTCTCCTGCGGATTCGACGCCCACCGAGACGATCCACTCGCCGCCATGGAAGTAAGCGGCGAGGGCTTCCGGGCCATGACGGCCCTGGTCCGCGCCATGGCCGAGGAGCTGTGCCAGGGACGCCTGGCTTTCGTGCTCGAAGGGGGCTACGCCGACTCCGGGCTGCGCGAGGGCACCGAAGCCGTGCTGGATGGCCTGCTCGACCCCCACCCCCGCCTGCCGCCCCTCGAGCCCCTGGCTCCGAACACTCCCCTTGAGCGTGTCGTGTGGGGAGTTGTGGAGATCCACGGCGAAAAAATTCCCGGGCTCGGGGCTCCCTGACCGACTGAATCCCGGGCTGCGCTGGGCACGAACCTCATCATCTTGTGGTGAAATCCCGTGTGAGGCGCGAGATCTTGTGGTCGCAACTCCCGCCAAAAAACCTGGATATTCCAGGTCTTTTGCCTTGCAAATTGGAGCAGAGTGGAGGAGAGTAGGGATCGGTGGGAAAGCGTGGAACTTTGTGGTGGATTCAAAGCAAAGCGCCGGGGGTGGTCACCCTCCGATGGCTACCTTCCGGGGTCGATCGTTCCATACCTTGGACTCCAAGGGCCGCGTGAGTATACCCGTGGAATTTCGAGCGCAACTCGAGGGGGAGTACCGGGAGCCGCCGATCCTGACCAACGGAAAGGATTGCCTGGAGCTCTACCCCTACGAGGCCTGGCTGGAGCGGGAAGAGATCTTCGCGCAGCTGCCGGCCGCAGACGCGGACATGCAGCGCTACGTACGCTTCAAGATGGCCGGCGCGACTTCGTGTCCGATCGACAAGCAGGGCCGGATCCTGATCCCGGCGCACCTGCGCGACTGGGCCGAACTCGAGCGCGAGGTGGTGTTGTCCAGTGCCAACCGGTGGCTGGAGCTCTGGGACAAGGCGCGATATGCCGCCGACATGGATTTCATCAAGTCCAACCACGACGATTTCGCGTCGCGGGTTGCGGACTTGGAACGTACGATGTTTGGGGGTGCGAGGCGCGGAGGAGCGTAGCTCCTTCGCAGGCAAGGCTAGGGTGTCCCCGGGGCGCTGTGTCGCGGGGATGGGGAGTTACTGGGGGGGACGAACCGTTCCCACGCACCCAGGCGCTCCGGGGCACCCTGGCGGCTCCGCCCCTCGGCGATCCGGAGGCGCGGGGGCAACGCCGGAGACGACCCGCTCGAATGGCCCCGCGATTCTCACACCGGCCCGTACTCCTGGATGAGTCCCTTGCCCTTCTGGCACTCCGGCCCCACGCCGTGGTGGTCGACGGCACGGTGGGGGGAGGCGAGCACGCGGCGGCAATCCTCGAGAGCATCGGGCCCGATGGGCGCCTGATCGCCCTGGACCTGGACACCGCCGCTCTCGAGGCCGCCGAGCAGCGACTTCGACCCTTTGGAGATCGCGTCGAGCTGATCCACGCTTCGTTCCGCGATCTGGGTCGGATCCTGGTGGAAATCGGGGTCCCCCAGGTCGACGCCGTTCTCCTCGACCTCGGCGTTTCCTCTCATCAACTCGACCAGCCCGGACGGGGATTCCGCTTCGCCGAGGACTCCGCCGACCGGACGCCACTCGACATGCGCATGGACCAGCAGGGACCGACCACCGCCGCCGACCTTCTGGGCTCCGCATCCGTCGACGAGCTCGCGCGCATCTTTCGCGAGTTTGGCGACCTGCGAGGCGCACGCAGATTGGCCCGCGCCATCGGCGAAGCGCGCCGTCGCGCTCCGCTGCGAACGACCCGGGAGCTCCTCGACGTAATCGATGCGGCCCGGGTCGGCGGCGGTCGCCGTCACCATCCCGCGACCCGCGTGTTCCAGGCGCTGCGAATCGCGGTCAACGACGAGCTCGCCGCCCTCGAGGAGGGCCTCGAGTCCGCCATCGACGCCCTCCGAGCCGGGGGGAGGCTGGCGGTGCTCGCCTATCACTCCGCCGAGGATCGGATCGTCAAGAACCGAATCCGCGACGCCGTGCGCGGCTGTTTTTGCCCACCCCGAACCCCGATCTGCATCTGCGGTGGCGCGGTCCGCCTGCGCGGGCTGACCCGGCGCCCGGTGGTCCCGACGCCGGACGAGGTTCGCGCAAACCCCCGTTCGCGCTCGGCGCGCCTGCGCGGAGCCGAGCGCGTGGTCGCGGCGGTCTGATGGGCAAGCCCCCCGCGGCGTTGGGCTGGATCGGAAGGGATCTCGCGCGCGTTCCGTGGCTGCGACACCGGTCATCGCACCCGCTTTGGATCGCCCTGGTCGGCATCCTGGTGGCCCTTTCCGTGGCGGCCCTGCGAATCGACATCCTGCGCATGCGCTACGGCCTCGGCAAAGCCCTCGAGACCGAGCAAGCGTTGATCGAGGAGAGGCGCGAGCTCACGGCGCAGGTCCGCGGCTTGCGCGATCCCGCTCGGCTGGCCCAGCTGGCGATTGAAAGCGGTCTCGGGAGCCCCGAACGCGTGATCGACCTGCGTTTCGACACCCGCTGGAGGGAAACGCCGTGAAGACCCGCGATCTCCCCGCTGCGGCTCGACGCGTCGCGATCTCGAGGGCGCTGATGCTGCTGGCCCTGGCCGGCCTCGCCGTGCGCGCCACGCACCTGACGGTCGTCGACGATCGCGGCGCCCAGCGGGGCAGGGCCCAAACTGGGCAGTGGCTCACCCTGCCTCCGGAACGGGGAACCATCGTGGACCGAAACGGAGCGGAGTTCGCGATCTCGGTGCGCGCCCCCTCGGTCTATGCCGTCTCGTCCCAGATCGAAGACATCCCGGGCACCGCGCACAAGCTGGCTTCCATTCTCGGGCGGAATGCCTCGGCCCTCGAGGCGCGCCTGCAAAAGCACACCTCCTTTCAGTTTCTCTCGCGCTGGATCTCCGAGGGAAAGGCCGACCGCGTATTGGCCCTCGGCCTTCCGGGCATCGGCGTGCTCCACGAGCCCCGTCGCGTCTATCCGCACAAGCAGCTCGCCGCTCAGATCCTGGGCTTCGCCAACATCGACGCCATCGGTGTGCGGGGGATCGAACAGCAGGAGGACGGGTGGCTGCGCGGCACCGCCCGCCGCCTTCGCGCCGAGCGCGACGCTCGCCGCGATTTGTTGATCTCGGCGAACACGACGGAGTGGAGTACGGCCGGCGGAGACGTGGCCCTGACCATCGACGCGGCCCTCCAGGCCGATGCCGAGGCGACGCTGCGCGACGCGGCTTCCAGCACCGGTGCAATCGGCGGCTTCGTCATCTCCATGGACCCGAATTCCGGCGACATCCTGGCCCTCGCCGAGCTCCCTGGCTTCGACCCGAACCGGTTTCGGGAACTCGACTACGAGAGCACCCGATCTCGCGCGTTTCTGGATGCCTCGGAACCCGGTTCCACCCTGAAGATTTTCCTGATCGCGGCGGCCCTGGAGAGTGGAACCATCACCCCCGACACGCGCTTCGACTGCGAGAACGGAGCCTTCCGGGTCCCGGGCAGGACGATTCGGGATCGGCGACCTTACGGCTCCCTCACCGTGGCCGAAATCCTGAAGGTCTCGAGCAACATCGGCGCCGCCAAGATCGCGCAAGCCCTGGGTCGGCAAGCGCATTACGCCATGCTGAGGCGCTTCGGTTTCGGGGGATCGACCCGAAGCCGTTTTCCCGGGGAATCCGCGGGCGTGCTGCGACCCTGGCGAGAATGGCGACCCATCGACCACGCCACCATCGCCTTCGGCCAAGGCGTGAGTGTGACGCCGATCCAGCTCGTCGCCGCCACGGCGGTGTTCGCCAATGGAGGCGAGTGGGTCCGGCCGCGCCTCGTCTCGGCCCGGCGCGCCGCAGGTCGGAGCTGGCAGCCGGCCCATCGGGAAACCGTGCGCCGCGTGCTCCAGCCGAAGACGGCGGCGTCGATGATGGCCATGCTGGAAGCAGCGGTGGGGACCGGCGGAACCGGGCGGGCGGCGGCCCTGCGAGGCGTGCGAGTTGCGGGCAAGACCGGCACGGCGCAGAAGCTCGACCCCGTCACCCACCGCTACTCCGAGGATCGGTTCCGGGCCTGGTTTATCGGCATCGTCCCCGCCGACGATCCGAAGCTCGTGATCCTGGCCGGACTCGACGAGCCCCGGAGGCCGACCCATACCGGAGGCGCAGCGGCGGCTCCGTTGTTCGCAAAGGTGGCCGCGGCCCAGCTCTCGCGCCTGGGAATCTTTACGGAACCCGTGAGCGCCGCGCCGGTTGATCCGCACGGTGGGGAAAACGGCTGATGCGCTTGTCCGCGCTGCTCGCAGCGCTGCCGCGGGACCAGGGGCCACTCCGGGTGGAAAACCGGGACGACGACCCGGTGATCCGCGGCCTCACCTACGACTCACGAAGCGTCTCGGCGGGAGACCTCTTCTTCGCGCTCAAGGGCATCGAGGCCGATGGTCACGACTACCTCCAGCAGGCGATCGACCTCGGCGCCGCGGCGGTCGTCGTCAACGAGGTTCCGCCGCACCTCGACCTGCGCGGGCGATCTGCCACCGTCGTGCGCGACAGCCGCCGCGCGTTGGCCCCCATCGCGAACCGATTCTACGGAAACCCCTCCTCCGAACTCACACTGATCGGCGTTACGGGGACCAATGGCAAGACCAGCGTGACCTATCTCGTCGAATCCATTCTGAGGCAGGCGGGTCGCCCTGTGGGTCTCATCGGCACGGTGGAAATCCGAGACTCGGACCGGCGCGAGCGCGCGGTCAATACGACCCCGGAGAGCTGCGACCTGCAGCGCACGCTCCGGGCCATGCGTACCCGGGACATCGAAGCGGTGGTCATGGAAGTCTCGTCCCACGGACTCGAGCTCGGACGGGTGGAGGGCTGCCGTTTCGCGGTCGGGGCCTTCACGAATCTGACCCAGGATCACCTGGATTTTCACGGAACCATGCGCGCCTATCGAGAATCCAAGGCACTTCTGTTCGAGCGCTACCTGGAGGTGGGGGGAGTGGCGGTCGTGAACCTCGACGACCCCGCGGCGGAGCACTTTCTCTGGGCCGCCAAGCGCACCGAAGCCCGGACCCTGGGCGTGACCCGAGACACTTCGCGTCGCGCCGAGGTCCAGCTCGCGTCGGCGAAGGTGCGTCTGGACGGGACCAAGACCCAGGTGCGCACCCCGATCGGAGAGCTCTCGATCGACCTGCCGCTGGTCGGCGATTTTAACCTGGAGAATATGCTGGTCGCCTGCGGCATCGCGCTGGCGCTGGAGATCGAGCCCGCGGCGATCATTGCCGGGGTCGAGGGCTGTCCCCAGGTTCCCGGCCGCGTCGAACGCGTCCCGTCGGCCCGGGCGGACTCGCCCACGGTCCTCGTCGACTACGCCCACACACCGGACGCGGTCGACAAGCTTCTCCGCACCCTGCGCCCCCTCGCCCAGGGCCGACTGATTACCGTGTTCGGCTGCGGGGGCGATCGCGACCGGGCGAAGCGGCCGCTCATGGCCCAGGCCGTCGCGCGCTGGAGTGACCGCATCGTCGTCACCAGCGACAACCCCCGCTCCGAAGACCCGAGACGCATCCTGGACGACGTGGAGACCGGCCTGGCGAAGTTGCGGCGCGTCGAGCCGGACGCCCTCGATGCCGAGACGGGATGCTACGTCGTGGCCGAGGATCGGCGCGAGGCGATCCGGGCGGCGATCGGCATCGCCCGCACCGGCGACATGGTCGTGATCGCCGGAAAGGGCCACGAGGATTACCAGATCGTCGGCCGCCAGAAGCTTCCCTTCAACGACCGCGACGAAGCGCAGCGGGCCCTGAACGAACGAGGTGACGCGTGAGCGTTCCCTTCCGGGCCCAGGACGTCGCCGCATGGACCGACGGATCCCTGCGGCAGGGGCCCAAGGATGCGCGTTTCACCGGCGCCGGCATTGATTCGCGCCAGTTGAAATCGGGGGATCTCTTCATCGCGATCGTGGGACCTACCCACGACGCCCACAAGTTTCTCGGGACGGCGGCCACCTCGGGTGCCCGCGGATTCGTGATCGAACGCGGGCGGGAGCTTCCGATGGAGGTCACATCGGAGTTTTCCGTCGTCGAGGTTGACGACACGACCCGCGCCCTGGGACATCTGGCGGCGCGGCATCGCGCGGACTTTGGCGGCCCCCTGGTGGCGATCACGGGCAGCAACGGCAAGACGACCACGAAGGAGATGTGTGCCGCGATCCTCTCGATCTCCGGCCCCTGTCTCAAGAACGAGGGAAACCTGAACAACCAGTTTGGCCTTCCCCTTACGCTGCTGCGCCGCGATGCGGTCGATCGGTGCATCGTCGTGGAGATCGGAATGAATCACCGGGGTGAAGTCGCGGCCCTCGCGGAGATTGCACGCCCGACGATCGGCGTGGTCACGAACGTGGGTACCGCCCACATCGAGCATCTGGGAAGCCAGGACGAGATCGCTCTGGCGAAGCGAGATCTCCTGGCGAGTCTACCGCCCGAGGGAACGGCCGTGGTCAACGCCGACGATCCCCGGAGCGCCGCCCTGGCCCCGCGCAGCCGCGCCCGGGTGGTTCGCTTCGGACGCGGGCGTGACGCCGACGTCCACGCCGAAAAAGTGACGTCCCGGAGCGGACGGGGATACGGATTCACACTCTGCACACCCGAGGGACAGGTGGCGGTGGCGATCACC
>JACZXC010000442.1 GCA_022571825.1 Myxococcales bacterium
AAGCTCCGCGTGTCTGCCGCGACGTTGCCGCGCGCGTCGAGCTCCACCCGCAGGCCCTGGAGCAGACCCTCGTGGACCGGCTGCACGAAGCCCATGGCCAGCAACACCAGGTCCGCCGGAATCTCGAACTCCGTGCCCGGGATCTCCTCCAGGGGTGCGCGGCCCGAGGCATCGGGCTCACCCAACCGCATCCGCACCGCGTGCAGTCGCTCAACGCGCCCTCCCGATCCGGATAGGCGTTTGGTGAGCAGGGCGAAGTTCCGGGTGCCGCCCTCCAGATGAGAGCTCGAAGTCCGGTACATCAGGGGCCACAGCGGCCACGGGGTTGATTCCGAACGATCATCCGGCGGGCGTTCGAGGAGCTCGATGGAGGTGACGGAACGCGCCTTCTGGCGATGGGAGGTGCCCACGCAGTCGGAGCCGGTGTCGCCTCCCCCGAGCACCACGACATGTTTGCCGGTGGCGAGCAGCTCTTCCTCCGCGTCGAAGCTGTCGCCGGCCCCACGCCGGTTCTGCTGGGTCAGGAAGTCCATGGCGAAGTGAACGCCCCCGAGCTCGCGACCCTCGATCGGAAGGTCTTGCGGCTGCTCCGATCCGCAGCACAGCATCACCGCATCGAAGCCGCGGCGAAGCTCTGCGGGAGTGAGATCCACGCCGACGTGAACGCCGGGCTGGAAGCTGACCCCCTCCTCGCGCATCTGGTCGACGCGGCGCGCGACGAGGTACTTCTCGAGCTTGAAGTCCGGGATGCCATAGGTCAGGAGCCCGCCGATCCGGTCGCTCTTGTCGAAGACCGTGACGGTGTGACCGGCGCGATTGAGCTGCTGGGCTGCCGCCATGCCCGCGGGCCCCGAGCCGACCACCGCGACCGACCGGCCGGTGCGCCTCTCCGGCCGGATCGGCTTGACCCAGCCCCGCTCCCAGCCATGGCGAATGATCTCCCACTCGACCTGCTTGATGGCGACGGGGTCGTCGTTGATTCCCAGCACGCAGGCCGACTCGCAGGGCGCGGGGCACACGAGACCCGTGAACTCGGGGAAATTGTTGGTCGAATGCAGACGCGTCAGCGCGTCTTGCATTTTCTCGCGATAGACGAGGTCGTTCCAGTCGGGGATGATATTGCCCAGGGGACAGCCGTCGTTACAGAAGGGAACGCCGCACTCCATGCAGCGCGCCGCCTGGGTCCGAACCGTATCGGGCGGGGGGTCCGTCTGAACCTCGCGCCAGTCCAGGAGACGCTGCTCGACCGGCCGATAGGGCGTGTCCTCCCGCTCGTGCTCCAGGAAGCCCGTGACTTTAGCCATCGCCGGTCCGAGCCCGCAGACGCGCTTCGAGGGCCAACTTCAGATCCTTCGGAAACACCTTGACGAACCTGGGCGCGACGCTGTTCCACTTCCGCAACACATCGTCGGCGCGCTGGCTCCGCGTGAATTCGTGATGTCGTCGCACCAGCGCCAGAATCGTCTCCTCGTCCTCCTCGGTCAGAACTTCCAGGTCGACCCTCTCCCCGTTGACCTTCTCCGGGAAGCTTCCGTCGAGGTCGAGGACGTAGGCGATCCCGCCGGACATACCGGCGCCGAAATTTCGCCCCGTCGGGCCGAGAATCACGACGCGGCCGCCGGTCATGTATTCACACCCGTGGTCTCCGACGCCTTCCACCACGGCATGGGCTCCACTGTTCCGCACGCAGAAGCGCTCGCCCGCCACGCCCTGGAAATAGGCCTCTCCGTCGGTCGCACCGTAGAGAACCACGTTGCCGGTAATGATGTTTTCCGCCGGGTCGAAGGTCGATGCCTCCGGGACACTCACGATGATTCTTCCCCCGGAGAGCCCCTTCCCGCAGTAGTCGTTTGCGTCGCCCACGACCCTCAGCGTCACACCCCTCGGAACGAAGGCGCCGAAGCTCTGTCCAGCGGATCCGGTGAAGCGAATGTCGATCGTGTCCTCGGGTAGACCCTCCTCCCCGTACCGCAGCGAGACCTCGGAGCCGAGGATCGTGCCCACCGTTCGGTCGGTGTTGGAGATCGGTAGCTCCAGGCGTACGCGCTCACCGGACTCGAGCGCCGGCCGGGCCAGCTCGAGCAGACGCATATCGAGGACGCTCTCGAGCTCCTCGGCGAGCCGCTGCTTCTCGCATTCGTGGAGGGCGTGGGGAACGTCGGGCTTGTGGAGGATGGCCGAGAAGTCGAGGCCTTTCGCCTTCCAGTGATCGTGGGCGCGATCGATGTCGAGCCGGTCGACCTGCCCGATCATCTCATTGACGCACCGGAATCCGAGCTTGGCCATGATCTCCCGCGCTTCCTCGGCCACGAAGAGCAGGTAGTTGACGACCTGCTCCGGAAGGCCGGCGAAGCGCTTGCGCAGCTCTGGGTCCTGGGTCGCGATCCCCACCGGGCAGGTGTTGAGGTGGCACACACGCATCAAGATGCAGCCCATCGCGACGAGCGGGGCGGTCGAAAAGCCGAACTCGTCGGCTCCGAGCAGCGCCGCAATCGCCACGTCGCGCCCGGTCTTGAGGCCTCCATCGGTCTGGACGCGGATGCGACCGCGCAGATCGTTCAGTACGAGGGTCTGCTGGGTCTCGGCCAGACCGATCTCCCACGGAACCCCCGCGGACTTGATCGACGCCTGGGGCGAGGCGCCCGTTCCACCATCGTG
>JACZXC010000068.1 GCA_022571825.1 Myxococcales bacterium
CTGTTCGCTCGATACGCGTCGGCGACGCGTCAGGGACTCGATGAAGAGACCATCCGCCAGATCCATCTTCCGGAGTCCGAGCGCAGCCTCGCGCCCCGTGAAGCGCTCGCCGTCCGGTTCGCGGAAAAATTCGCCACGGACTTCCGCTCGGTCGACGCGGCCTTCAAGATGGAGCTTCGCGAGCATTTCGGCGACGCCGAGATCGCCGAGCTGGGGATGATGATTGGCCAGTACATTTCGCTCGGGCGTCTGCTCGTGATCGCCGGCGGCCACAAGGCCGCCAGCGAGATCTACGTCCCCGACGACTAGCCCCGATGCGGCATCGGGTACGGCGGGGACGGCCCCCAGAGGCGGCGGCGGGGGCGCTTCGGCTGATCCGGGCCCCCTTTCCGATTCGGATCAGGGTTGGGTCTGACCGCCGCCTGGCGAGGGGGTGCCGCCGACGGAGCTCGCCGCCGGGACCAGCCGGCAGAAGCGATTCTTGTACTCGCCGTGCACCCAGAAGTCGAAGTGCTCGCTCACGTCGATGGGTACGACGGCGTCGTAGGCTTCGCGAGGGCCGCTGAAGCCGAGGGCGCGGCCACGCGCGATCGGTGTGAAGGCCCAGTCGAGTAGTCGATCCTTGTCGGTGAAGTAGACGAATGTCAGCTCGCGTGCGAGTCCCGAGAGCTTGTCGGCGATGTCGTCCTCGCGACAGGCCGGCGCGCAGAGGTGGATTTCGTGGGGGCGCTGGCGGGGCTCGAGCTGCGCGACCGCCTCGATGACGTGGCGGCAGCCGAGGGAGTGAGCGACCACGCGCACGCGGTCGTGCCGGGCGGCGAGATCGCGCAGGTGCGCCGCATAGTCTTCGGCGCGCGCCGCCGCGGAGTGTGCCGCAGTCAGGTATTGGTGCACGAACCGCGCCGAAACCAGCGCCGCTTCCTCGGCGAGCATCGCGCCCCAGTGGGAGAGCCGCGCCGCGCGGCGCAGGTTGCGCACGGCGCGAAAGACGTCCCAGGCACCCTTTGCCGCACCCACCGCCTTCGCCGGCTTCGACCAGAATACCCCGGATGGCCAGTGATAACCGAGTGCCCCCGATCCCCAGGCGTGGCTCTCGCCCAGCGCTTCGTGACACCCGAGCCACCCCTCGAAATGATCCGGCGCCTCCCCGCGTCCGAGGAACCCCTTGACGTACACGGTGACCTCGCCGTCCGATGCGGGAGGCCGAAGCTCGAGTAGCGTGCCGTGGGATGCCATCGCCCGGGGTCCAAGGGTAGCGTGGCCGCAGAGCCCCTCCTCGTGGCCCTGCGTCTCGCATGCGAAAGTGCTCCATTGCGGAGGTGCTCAGATCAGGCACTTCGGGCCCAGCTGGTCGCATGGCTTGCGCTCTGCAATGATCGCGACTCAACAAACGGGAGCGGTCCAATGGAAGTCGAAGGTGGGTGCTACTGCGGTGCGGTTCGCTTCAGAGCAGAGGGCGAGCCGCTGTTCAAAGGCCAGTGTCATTGTCGGGAGTGTCAGTACTTCGCGGGGGGATCGCCCAACGTCGTGATGGGCATGAAGGAGGAGAGCTTCGCCTATACCCAGGGCTCGCCGAAGTTGTTCCGCCGCCGCGATCTCGAGAATCCGGTGACGCGCGAGTTCTGTCCGGAATGCGGGACGCACCTCTTGACTCGAGCGCCGGCGTTGCCGGGAGCCGTACTCCTCAAAGTCGGTACGTTCGATGATCCCGGTATATTCGGCGCGCCCCAGATGGCGATATTCACGATCGACAAGCAGAGCTTCCACCACGTGCCGGACGGGGTGGCTGTCTTCGAGCGCACGCCGTCGCTTGCGGGCTAGACGTCCTCGGCCTGGTCATCCAGCCGTTTGATTTCCGCCCGCTCTTCGTCCGTGATCGGAAGGTAGATCGTCGTGATACCGAGTGGCGCGTCCTTGCCCACACCCGGACGAATCACGACCACGACCTGGGTCTTGTCTGCGATGAGCTGCGTGAGCTTGGCGGGCAACCAGTTCGGATCATCGGTGTCGTTCAGCATCTTTCCCTGGAAGTTACTGCGCACCTGGGTCATCGAAAATCTCCCGCCGCTGGCCTTCACGGCGAGGCTCGTCTCCTTCGTCACCTTTTTCTTGCAAGTGGCGGGAATCTTGCTGCTATCTCGCGGTGTTCCCTCGGGCTTCGGGAAGTACTTGGCCCGGCTCCCTCTTGCGTAGGTCACCTCGAGTCGATGGGCATCCGCGTCGTAGGACTTGAGCACCGCAAAACTGGCGCAGCTCGCGGCACCAGCCCGCGAAGATCCCAGACAGAGGGCGAGAAACACTAGGATCGGAACTCCGAATCGCATGGATGATTGCCTCCGTTGGCCCGAAGGGCTGATCGAGATTCGCGTACCACGGAGCCTACCCTCGAATTCTCCCGCTTCCAGGGGGGTGGGGCCGAGCGGATCCGCTGCGCGCGGGGGCGGTTGAGTATCCCCTCGATCTTCGCGTCACCACCCCGGCCAGCACGGCGGCGCAGCCGAACCGAACCGCGCGTTTCCATCGATCCGTGGTAGGTTCTGGCGGCGCGCTCTGGCGCCGCGGCCGCTCGGATGAGGTAGTTGCGTGGACGGTTTCGATCCCTTCGCCGCCTCGTTTTGGTTGTCGAATGGCATCGTCGTATGCTGTGCAGGCCTGGTCGGGTTGGAGCGGCAGATCCGCGGAAAGCCCGTTGGGGTCCGCACCAGCATTCTGATCTGTCTGAGTACGTCCATCTTCGTTCAACTCGGCGCTGGATTCAGCGGTGGTCAAGCGGACCCCGCCCGCGTATTGGGTCAGATCGTCACGGGCGTCGGTTTTCTCGGCGCGGGCGTCATCCTCGCTCGGGGCGGTGTCGTAACCGGGGTCACGACCGCGGCGGTGATCTGGATGCTTGCGGCGATCGGCGCAACCATCGGCCTCGGACTCTTCACCGCGGCCGTCGCATTTGCGATGCTCACGATCGCGGTTCTGATTGGGGTGGACGTGCTCGAATCGAGCTTTCGTCGGCTGCGAAGCGGCGCCTATGCGGACGACGACGGTCCCCACTCCGAGCAGTGACCCGACCACGCGGTCTCCCCCGGGCTCGTGGTTGCTGGGGGATCGCCTTTGACCTGAGGCTGGCGCCTCAAGTCGGGTCCGCTGATGACCGACCCAGAGATGGCCGAACAGGGCAGGTCTGGGAGGTGAACACCGGGTGACCGTGCGCTCCATCCTCTTGTTCCTGCCGGACGCCCGAAGGGCGATTCGCCTTCCGCAGCCCTTTGCCCAGCTCAAGCTGCCGGTCTACCTGCTGATCCTGACGCTGGTCTTCGGAACACTCTTCGCCTGGCACAGCACCGTGGCCTATGAGCGCCTCTACGGACTCGTGATCAACAGCCTGCCCGATAGCCATCGGGTCATGCTCCGGGACCAGACCCGCGACTTCGCGATCGTTTCCGCGACGATCTTCACCGGCTATGCGCTGTTCGTATTGGGCGTCTGCCTCGCCTATACCCACGGCTTGCTGGGTCCGCTGGTGGCGCTGCGCCGCCACAGTCAGGCGCTCAAAGACGGCGAGTACGGGAGCCGAGTCGAGCTCCGAAAGTCGGACACTGCCTACCTCGAGCTGGCCCAGGACCTGAACGATCTCGCCCAGTCCCTGGCGGGCGGCCCGAAGAGCTAGTCTTCTCCCAGCGGGGGGCGCGGTGGCCCTGGCCGGTTGCCGTGCGCGCGGCTGAGCGCCGGGTCGTTGATCGGCGCGGACCCTGGGAAGAGGGCCAATGCACTTCCGGTTATTCGGTTTCCCTGTTCACGTCCATCCGCTGTTTTTCGTGGTCGTCGCGCTGCTGGGGGCGCGACAGAGCGATCTCGGCCTCATCCTGGTTTGGGTGGCGGCCGTCTTCGTGTCGATTCTCGTCCACGAGCTCGGTCACGCCTCGGTCGCGCGCGCCTACGGCCTGCGACCCTCGATCCAGCTCTACTCGATGGGTGGCGTCACCCGGTTTGCACCGCAACGGGGCTTGACTCATCGCCAGAGCATGGCGATCAGCCTCGCGGGGCCAGGGGCCGGATTTCTGCTCGGTGGCATCATTTTCGTCGCGAGCCTGGGCGCGCCTCCCGCCGTTCCCTTCGTGGTCCATCAAGCCATGCGCGACCTGCTGTGGGTGAATTTCGGATGGGGTCTCTTGAATCTGCTCCCGATCCTTCCCCTCGACGGGGGCAACGTCCTTCGCTCCTTTCTGCAGGGCATCCGGCGGAACCCCGACGATCGCCTCGCTCTGCAAATCTCGATCTCTTGCGGGGGACTCGCGTGCCTCGCCGCGCTCTACTACGGGCTGTTGTGGGCCGCCCTGATCGCCGCGCTGATCACGCACGACAACTATCAGTCGCTGGCCCGGTTCGGTTGGGGACGCCGGATCGCCTCCTGAGGTCGCCGCCGTCCACGGATCCGTGCCTCTCGGGCCCGTCCCTCACTCGGGAAGCGCTCCGGACTCCCGCCTGCAACGAATCAGAAGCGAATCTCGCAGCGCCTCCTCCCGAAGGTGAGCGATCTTCTGATACCCGGGGTTCTGGGGGAGCTTCATGAAGGTCTCCCAGTCCGGCCACTCCACGACGAAGAAGAGGTCCGGGTTCCAGTCTCCGATCAGCGCAGATTCAGGTGTGTAGCTCTCGACGAGCTTGCCACCCAGTTCGTTCACATAGGGCGCCGCCGCCGCTACGTACTCGGCGTACTTGCCGGCTCCCCCGCCTTCCTTGAACCAGAGGACGTTGAGCATGTAGACCCTGTTGTCCATGTTCCCGAACCCTCCATGCATACGACTCCGGTTCCCGTACTTCCGGAACGAGGCTAGGGTACGCGACCCCATGGCAGGTCGCCTCCCAACGCCGTTCACGCTCGGTTGTTGCCAAGGTCGATGGAAGACCTCACTGGGCAGAAGCCGCGCCATGCGCCGGCTTCCTCGGGGGACGGCGGAGGCCGTCCGACCGCGGCTGGCGCGACGGAAACAGGAAGGCGACTCCAGCGAACATCAAGAGCATCAGCAGGAGCAGGTGAGCCGGGGGCCCGAGGGTCGGCACCGCGACGCAGCCGATGATCGGATCGTGGGCGCAGCCCGTGAGCGCGTCGCAGCTCTCCGCGGTGCAGGGGTCGTTGTCGTCGCAGTCGAGGGGCGGGCCCCCGGCGCAGGCGCCGCCGGCGCAGGTGTCGGGGGTGGTGCAAGCGTCGCCATCGTCGCAGGGGTCCGTGTTGGGAATCGAGGTGCAGCCCGTGGCGGGATCGCAGGCATCGTCGGTGCAGAGATTGCCGTCGTTGCAGTCGAGGGGCGGGCCGGTGCAGTGCCCCGAGCCGTCGCAGGTGTCGTTCTGGGTGCACGCGTCCCCGTCGTCGCAGACACTGCCAGCCGATTCGAACGCACAACTCGAGGAGCAGCAGTCGCCGTCGATGGTTCCGCCATCGTCGCAGTCCTCGCCGGGTTCTACGACCCCGTTGCCGCAGACCGGCAGGGCGGTGACGATGGCGCCGATATCCGAGCGGCGGAAGGCCAGGCCGTTGTCGGGATTCGTCACCAGGGGACCCGCGGCCTTCATCTGGGTGCGGAGGGCATCGGGGGTGAGGGCGGGGTCGGCTTCGAGCAAGAGCGCGGCCTCGGCGGCGGCGTAGGGGCTGGCGGCGGAGGTGCCCCCGAATCCGGCGAGAGTCCCGCCGCCCAGGGCCGTCGTCGCGGTGCGGTAGTTCGGCGCCAGCAGGTCCAGGATCTCGTCGCTGTTGGAGTGACAGACGAAGACGTCGGGGGCCGTGCTGTCGGTGCACAGGGCCCTGGTGCACACCCGGTTCCCGCACCATCCGATCGGGCCGAGCGCCTGATCGTAGACGCCTCCCACGGAGATGGCTTCCGCGGTGCAGGCCGGCGCTGAGATCCCGTCGTCGTGGCCGTCGTTGCCGGAGGCGACAAAGACGGCGACGCCTGCCGCGTGAAGGGCGGCAATGCCAACGGACGTCGGATCCGTCGAACAATCCGGTGCGGCGGGATCGTTCTGCTCGGCGCCGTCGCCCAGGCTCATGTTGACGATGCGGATACTGAGCGCGGCGTGGTGGGTCAGAATCCAGTCGAGGCCGGCATCGATTCCCGACGCCTGACCGCCCCCGCCGCTCGAGAGAACCTTGACCGCCACGATGCCCGCATTGGGGGCGACCCCCGGATTCGCGGCGTTGGCCGAGGTGATGATGCCCGAGACGTTCGTCCCGTGGCCGTTGTCGTCCTCGGCGCTGCCGGGACCGTCCGCCTCGAAGGTGTTTCCCGGGCAACACGCGCCGAAATTCGGCGAGGGATGGGCGTCGCAGTTGCAGTGCTCGGCCACGAGGTCGTCGATTAGATCGGGGTGGTCGGTGTCGATGCCGGTGTCGACGACCGCCACGTTGATCCCCTGGCCGGTGAAGCCCAGGCCGTGGACGACGTCGGCCCCGATCAAGGGGACGCCCTGGGCCAACGTCGCGTGGACCTCGCGGTCCGCGTGGATGGAGATCACCTCGGGGTGATTCGCGAGGACGCGGATGGCGGCGCCGTGGGCCCAGCCCGAGAATCCACTCAACGAGATATGGCGATACTTGATCCGAAAGCTGCCCGCCGAAAGTGCGTCCAGCACGCGCTGTTGGCGGGCACGGACGACGTCGCTTCGGTCATTGCCGACACCGGGCAGGTCGTCGTGACGGAGGACGACACGGATGGCCACGCCCTCGGGGGGGAACGGACCCTCGAGCTGAAGGTTCAGGTCCGGATCGACGTACGCCGGGCCGCGATCGCGTTCGGGAGGATTCGCCGAGGGGGCAGCGCTCGCGATGCCCGCCGCAGACAGAAGGAGCGCCGTCACGAGAACGGGAGCACGGATGCGGGGAGCGGCCTGGATCATTTCAGCCCATGGGTTCGCAGCGTCTCACGCGCGGCCACGGTGCACCCGCCCATGGCGCCGGCGTCCAGCTGTTGGCTCTCAACTGTCGGCTTCTAGAATAACAGAATGGGAGTCGGCTCAGGCCATGGAGGGGGGCCGAGCGGAACCTCGAAGACTCGAGCAGCCGCTCCTCTGCGGGCTACGAACCGGCGGCGTGGACCCCGCCGCAGGAGCAAGGCGGGACGCCGCGGGTCGAAAGCCGCATGTAGTCGGCCTCGGTGAGAATCCCGACGACGGCGCCCGTCTGGTCCACAACGGGCAGGCAGCTGCGCTTCTTTCGCAGCATGTGGCGGGCGGCTTCCGCTGCGCAGCACTCGGGTCGCACCGTATCTACTTCGCGAACCATCAGTTCCGAAACGGGACGGCGGTCATCGAAGTCGATCCGTTGCTCCGACCCCTGCGCGGCGAGGAGCAGGTCCCGTTGGGTCACGATGCCGACGAGCCCCCCTCCGTCTTTCACCACCGGCATGTGGCGGAAGCGCCGCTCGGTCATGGTGCGCCAGACCTCGCCGACCGGGGTGTCGGGCGGAGCTGTCATCGGCTCCGGTGTCATGAGAGCGCCGACCTCGCCGGCGGCGCGGCACGATTCCTCGGAAGCCATATTCCCCTCCCCTGGGCACGGGTGCTCTAGCGTTCGGCGGGGGTCCTTCGCGGCTCTGCGACGATCCCGGGGTCAGAAAACGTCGGTGCCGCAGTGGATTGCGACTTCGTTGTGCACCGGCAGGAGGGTTCCGGGATCGCGCGGGGTCGAGGTGGGGCCCGACTTCATCTCAGTCGGTATCGGTTCCCTCGGGGGAGAAACTTTAGCCCGCCCGCGTCCGAACCGTTTCGCCTGGCTCCGGCCCCGTTCGCGATCCGGTCTTGGGCTGGGCTCTGCCCATCCGATTCACTCCGCCGTCAGCTCGGTCCCCCCGACGACTGGGCTGCCTCGGTGCCGCTGGGAGACTGGCGGCCGCTACTCCCGCTTCCGCAGTACGCGCGCGTCAGGGCCGAGGCGTCGTCGTGATCGTGATGAAGGACTCGGAGATCTCGACCTGTTTCTTGCGATGCAGGCCGCGGGTTCGGACCAGGTGCTCCTGAAGGTTCTCCGCCACCACCTCGTACTCGACCCCTTGGATCGAGACCACGCGCGTGGGCAGCGGCTTGGGGCGTTGCGTGAAGGCGGTGCCGTGGATGAGCTCTATACCGAAGGGCGGAAGCACCTCGAACACTGCCGGATACTCCAGCGCGAAGTTCACCTTCGCCGCGTCCACGTAATAGCCCTGATCGAGCGGGACCTGCGCGCCGTTCTGCAGCACGTAGAGCAGCCGAACCCAGGCCGGCTTGTTCACGCGTAGGAAGAGGGTGAGATTCTCGGACTCGTGGTAGACGAGGCCCCGTCGGCCCCGGTCGGTCCACAGATCCAGGCGCAGGTCGCCCGAGATCAGCTCGCCGTCGGCCAGGAGCTTCTGGTCCTTCAGCGCGGTTTGGAAGTTCGCGGGTCGGAGCGACAGCCCGGCGGGCAGCGCCCTGCGCGGCACGCTGGTCTCCGCGTGGCCGACGAGCTTTCCCGACTCGCTCTCCTTGGCTGTCGCGCTGAGTCGAATCTCGTCGCGCTGCTCGATGTAGATCCCGCGCACAGCCAGGTGTGGCGCCGAACTGCTCCCCACCTGTGCGCGCATGGCGCGAGCCCGTCGCACCAGCGCGCCCTCGAGGTCGAGTCCAACCCGCCGACCGAAGCTGCTCGATAGGTCGGTGATTCCGTAGGTGAAGGCGGCGACGGTAAGCGGTGACGCCCCCGATACGCCTTGGTGGTCGAGCTGGATGGCGAGGCTGTCCGCGGCGTCCCGGAGGCTGGAGACCGGTCGGCGCATAATGGCCTTGATCTTCTCGTCCACTCGGCGAGAGGCTTCCGCCAAGGCGGCGAGCGCGCGGTCGTCCCGCTCCTGTTCGGCCCCGCGGGCGGGCCGAAGGCCCCTCGCCACAGCGTGGTGCTCGAGCGCTTCGGCGATCGGCCGCCGGCAGGTCTCGTAGGTCTCGCTGGCGTCGGACTGGCGACCGGACTGCTCGTGCCGGGCCCCGGAGTTCAGGCACGCCCGCAGCTCGCCCATTGACTCGTCTCGCAGGCTCCGTCGGCGGACGGCGGCCGGGTCGCGCTCCAGAATCGCCAACGCGTATGCCTGCCGCTCCTCGCCTTTGCGGGCGCGCTCCCAGGTCTTGTATTCGAGACCGGACAGGCGGATGTCGGAGGTGGAACGCGTGATCGCCGCGACCTTGTAGTGGTACTCACCGTCCTCCTCCACCGAGACGTCGCGCAGCTCGTGCTCGATGCGCACGAGGA
Source organism: Myxococcales bacterium (assembly GCA_022571825.1). Taxonomy (GTDB): domain Bacteria; phylum Myxococcota_A; class UBA9160; order UBA9160; family SMWR01; genus JACZXC01. Next base: position 9,245 of record JACZXC010000068.1, read on the forward strand.
TCCGGGTCGCGAGGGCTGCAGCGGCTTCCGATCGGGCCCGCTCCATGGCGGAGGTTCCCAGCGCCATGGCAAAGCCCGTCACGTAGTGAGTGTCGGGGTGGCGCATGGAGCGGCCGCCTGTCTCGACCCAATCCGGCGCGAAGCGCATCGCGGTCGGGCCGGTCTCCGCAGCGGCACTTCGCCCGCCGGCGCCGAAGACCGTGAGAAGGGAGCAGAGCACCGCTGCGCGAGCGACCCGCCAACGTTTCGGATGGTGGGGGGACGCGCATCGGACCGAGAAGCGCATGAGGGCTCTATCGGGCTCGAGGCAAGCGCGCTGAAGTCGCGCGCTCGCGGCGTCTCTCCCGACGGTCCTCCTACTCTCGCAAGCGAGGAGACTAGGGCCAGCGGATGCAGGAGGCCGAGCTCAATCCATGATTCCGGAGGGGGAGCCCCATGCTCGCCCAAAGGAACTTCGAAGCCGGCCGGCTGGTGCGAGTGGGGTCGTTCGCCGACCCGCCCGACCCGCGGGCGGACGGTCAGGGGTCCTCACCACTCGCCGACGTTTGGCATCGACGCCCAGGGCTCCTCGGGCGGAAGGCGATCGCCCATCTGCAACAGCTCGATGGAGATGCCGTCGGGCGAGCGGATGAAGGCCATGTGCCCATCGCGGGGCGGTCGGTTGATCGTCACGCCGGCGTCGGCCAGGCGCCGACAGGTTTCGTAGATGTTCTTCACGCCGTAGGCCAGGTGCCCGAAGCTTCGCCCGCCCACCAGCTCTTCCGGATCCCAGTTCCAGGTGAGTTCGATCTGGGTCTCCGGATTGTCGGGAGCCGCGAGGAATACCAGTGAGAAGCGGCCCGCCTCGACGTCGATGCGGTTCTGCTGGATGAGTCCAAGCTTGCGGCAGAAGAAGTCCAGCGACTCCTCCAGATTCGAGACGCGCACCATGGTGTGCAGATACCGCATTGGAGGACTCCCCAGACCGAGCCTAGCCCGCGGCCCGCTCCAGGGCTGCACCCTGCGCTCCCGGGCTAGGAGGCCGACGCGAGAGTCGTCCTCCGCGCAGCGGTCTCAGCGACAGCG
>JACZXC010000069.1 GCA_022571825.1 Myxococcales bacterium
CGAGAAGCCGCGGACCCGGGTCGGTCGATTCGGCGGGTGGACCATGGTCGGCCCCTAGCTTCCGACATCGCCTCCGGATTCGGTCCAGTTGCCGATGTCGCCGTCAATCCCCGTTCCCCCTGGGGTCCGGTCCGCGCCGAGGGACCAGAGGTCGTAGAAGTGCCGGTTGTGCTGCCCCGGGGCCTCGTAGAGATAATCCTGGCCCCACGCGTCTTTCGGGACGCGTCCGCCCTTCAGGTAGCCGCCCGGCGGATAGCCGTGGGACTCGGAGGGGGAGCTCGGCGGGCTCACCAGGGCGGCGAGGCCCTGCTCGGTCGTCGGGAATCGGCCGCTGTCCATCCGGTAGAGCTCGAGCACGCCCTCCAGGTTCTTGATCTGCACCATGGTGGCGGTGACCCGGCCCTTGTCCACCTGTTGGAAAACTGCCAAACCGACGATCCCACTCAGGAGTCCGATAATGAGCACCACGGCCATGATCTCGATCAAGGTGAAGCCGCGGGATCGAGTGCTTTGATTTCGGACCATCACTACCTCCTGTCAGTTCAGGGAGCTCGTGACCTGAAGCAAGGGCACGAGAGTCGCCATGATGATCACCACGACGATTGCCACCATCATCAGGATCAGGAGCGGCTCCAACAACGCCGTCAACCGGGTGATCGTCGTCTCCACCTGTTCGTCGTAGGCGTCGGCGACCTTGGCGAGCATCATTTCCAGCTGACCGCTTCGCTCGCCCACCGCGATCATGTGGGTCACCACCGGCGGGAACTCGCCGCTGGCCCGCAACGGTGCGGCGATGCTGGCGCCCTCGGTGATGCTGACGCGGGCGGCGTCGATCGCCCGGCCCAGGACGGTATTGTCCGCGACGTCCCGGGCGGTGCCGAGTGCGGGCACGATCGGCAGTCCTCCGGCCAGCAGGGTGGAAAGGGTGCGGGTGAAGCGCGCGATGGCCAGCAGCCGGACCACGCGCCCCAGCACCGGCAGGCTCAGGAGCATGCGGTCGTACCCGCTGCGGCCGCGCTCGGTCCGAACCAGGGCGTGGATTCCGGCGGCCATCCCGGCCAGTCCGAGGCCGAGGGCCCACCACCAGTCCCGGGCGAAGTGGGAGATTCCGATAATCCAGCGGGTGTAGAAGGGCAGCGGCTGATTCAGGCTCGTCAGGAGCTCGGTGATCTGGGGCAGCACCACGGTGACGAGCACACCCACCACGATCATGGCGAATCCCATCATCACAGCGGGATAGATCAGGATCGACATCACTTTGTTCCGGATCCGAACCTGATTCTCCAGATAGTCGGCCAAACGCTCGAGCACCTGCTCCAGGGCGCCCCCGGCTTCTCCGGCCCGGACCATGCTGACGTACAGGGTCGGAAAGGTGCCCGACTGCGCCAGGGCGTCGGCCAGGGTCGATCCCTCGTTGACGCTATCGCGCACCCTCCCCAACACCGATTTCAGGCGGGGATGCTCGGTCTGTTCGGTCAGTGCGGCGAGTCCCTCGACCAGGGGAATGCCCGCGCTGATCAGGGTCGCCGCCTGCCGGGTGAAGATCGACAGCTCCATGCTCGGGACGCGACGGAACCAGGGGAGTTGCAGGCGCAGCCCGGTGTCCGACGACTCGGGCGCGTCGCCGGCCTCACTGAGGTCGGTGAGGAAGATGCCCTCGTGGCGCAGCTTTGTCCGGGCGCCCCGGGCGCTGTCGGCATCCAGCCAACCCTTCGTGGAGCGCCCGGTCGCGGTGACGCCTTTGTACGCGAAGACGGGCATGGTGGGAAACCTTAGATCTCCACGGCCGCGCCCTCGTCCTCGGTGGCGCGGAGAATTTCCGCGATCGAGGTGATGCCCTGGAGGACCTTTCGGGCGCCATCCGAGCGGAGGGTTTCCATTCCCTTGCGGACCGCCTGCAGCTTGAGGGTCTTCGAATCGACGCTCTGGGAGATCATGGGACGGATGTCGTCGTCCACGATCATCAGCTCGAAGATTCCCAGGCGTCCGAGATAGCCCGTGTGGTTGCAGGCGGCGCAGCTGGCGGGGCGGTAGAACTGGAGGGGTCTTTCCACTGCGCTCAGTCCGATCTCCCTCAGATCGCCGTCGCTGGGTTCGTAGGCCTCGCGGCATTCCGTGCACAGCACCCGCACCAGGCGTTGGGCGAGGACCGCCACCAGCGATGAACCCACCAGGAAGGGCTCCACCCCCATATCGACCAGGCGCGTGATCGCGCTGGGGGCATCGTTGGTGTGAAGCGTCGAGAAGACCAGGTGCCCGGTCAGCGAGGCCTGGATCGCGACCTCCGCCGTCTCCCGGTCGCGAATCTCTCCCACCAGGATTACGTTGGGATCCTGGCGTAACACGGATCGCAGCCCCGTGGCGAAGGTGAGGCCGATCTTTGGATGCACCTCGATCTGTCCGATTCCGTGCATCTGGATCTCCACCGGATCCTCGATGGTGATGATGTTCTTGTCCGTGGCGTTGATGGTGCTGAGCGCCGCGTAGAGCGTCGTGGTCTTGCCGCTGCCGGTCGGGCCCGTCACCAGGATGATTCCGTGGGGACGGGTGATCAGGCGCTCGATCCGCTTGAGGGGTCGCTCGCCGAGGCCGAGGCGTGTGAGGTTGAACATCTCCTGGGTCCGCGGCAGCAGACGCAAGACCACGCGCTCGCCGTGGGTCACGGGCACCGTCGAGAGGCGCACGTCGTAGTCGCGGCCGGCGATCTTGAGGCGGATGCGGCCGTCCTGGGGCAGGCGACGCTCGGCGATGTTGAGGCCCCCCATGATCTTGATGCGCGAGACGATGCTGCTCTGGAGCGCCCGGGACAACGGCTTGATCGGCTCGTAGAGAACGTCGTCGATCCGAAAACGGATCCGGATCTCGCCCTCGAAGGGCTCCAGGTGGATGTCGCTGGCGCGCTCCTTGACGGCGTGCTGGAGCAGCGAGTTCACCAACTTGATGATGGGAGATTCGTCGGCGGCCTCGAGCAGGTCCTGGGGCTCGTGGCTGATCTCCGCGGCCAGCGCGTTGAGGTCGTCGGCGGCATCCTCGGCGAGGGCGTCGGTCTCCCCGGGCCCGCGATCGTAGACCTCGTTGATGGCGCCCAGAAGCGTGCGCTGATTCACCAGCTCGATCTCGAAGTCGGCTCCATCGAAGAGCAGGCGCAGATCATCGAGGGGGGCCGTATTCAGGGGGTTGACCACGGCGACGTGCACGCGGTCCCCCGAGTCGCGATGCAATGGCAGGATCAGGTGGGACTTGGCAAAGGCGATGGGCACCCGCTGGATCAAGGCCTCGTCCACGTCGGTGCGGTCGATCTGGGCGCGAATTCGCAGGCCCAGTTGCTGTGAAAGAGCTTCGAGCACCTGATCGGCGGTGACCTGCCCCGCCGCCAACAGCGCGTCGGTCAGCCGGTCCCCGGTTTTCGCCTGCTCCTGGCGCGCGGCCGCGAGCTGCTCGTCGCTGAAGCCCACGTTGCGGCGCAGGATCTCGCCGAGATCGAGAGAGGTCGCATTCACGGTTCCTCCTCCGGGCCGACTACGACTGTGGGCGTGAGGCCGTGGGAGTGCTTCACGATGTTGCCGACGCGCTGGGCCTCTTCCAGGGTCGGGTAGGGCCCGAGCCGCACCTCGTAGAGGAGGGTGTCCCCAACCTGTCCGGAGATGAGAGTTCCGTCATGGCCCGCGTCCACGAGTTCGGTGAGTGTCTCCATCGCCGTCGCCTCGTCGCTGAGCACAGCGGCCTGGACGAAGTAGCGGGCAGTGCTCCTCTCGGCCTGGGCCTCGGCACGCTCGCGCCGTGCGCGCCGCATGTCCTCGATCTCGCCCAGGCGCTCCACCGGATACCGGGCCGCGTGGTCGAGAAGCGCCGTCTGCAGGGGATTCTCCGTCGGCTCGGGGTGATAGGGAACGCCCTCTACCTCTGCTCGCTCCCGGCGCTTCCGCTCCCGCGCTCGAATCTCCTCGAGTTCGTCGATGGGGATGCCGGCGTTGCGGACGAATTCTCCGCGCTTGCGGATGGACGCGTACTCGAGATCCGCGGGGTTGCGCACGATATGCGGGGTGAGAAAGACCAGCAGATTCGTCTTCGTGAGCGTCCTTTCCTGCGTCTTGAACAGCCAGCCGAGGATCGGGATGTCGCCCAGGAACGGGACCTTCGTCACCGTGTCGGAATAGCGGTCGCCGATCAGCCCGCCGATCACGATGGTCTCGCCGTCGGCGACGACTACGGTGTTCTCGATCCGTCGATTCGAGAGCGCGACACCCACATCCGCCGCGCTCCCCGTGATATCGGTGAGTGCCTGGTTCACGGCGCTGAGCTCCTGGAACAGCTCGAGTCGAACCGTGTTGCCTTCGGAGATCTGCGGCGTCACCCGCAGGGTCACGCCGATGTCCTGGCGCTCGACGTTCACCGAGGTCGAGAGCACGCCGCCGCCGGTCGCCGCGTCGACGCGGCTGGTCACGATCGGGATGTTGTCACCGATGCGGATCTCCGCCTGCTCGTTGTCCGACGTCAGGATGTGGGGCGCCGAGATGATGTTGATCCCGGCATCGCTGGCGGCGGCGCGGATGATGCCCTGGATCAGCGTGCCCGATGTAGCGTTTCCGTCGGGGTCGGTTTTTAAGGTGTTCTTCAGGAAATTTGCGAGGAACGGCGCGACGGCAGCGCCGGCCGGACCCCCGACGGCTGCCCCCAGGAGTTCGCTCGTGTTCGAGTCGGTGGCCGTCGAGATGGCCAGGTCGTAGGGATCGCGAACCAGCCTCAGGATGCCGTTGAAGCCCAGCTGGGTGGCGTCGGTGATATCGACCACCAGGATCAGCGCCTCCACCAGCACTTGCGGACGCGGAATGTCGAGCTGGGCGATCACCTCCTGGAGGGTCGCGTAGCCCTCCTGACTGGCCTGAATCACCAGCGAGTTGGTGGCGGGGTCGGCGGTCACGTTCAGGCCCGCGGCGAGCTCGCTGACCATGGCGCGAAGCTGTTGGGCCTGGGTGCCGGCCACCGCGCCCGCGGCGGCGCGCGGTGCCACGGGCTGTCCGCTGATGAGCGCGTTCAGGGTCTGGGCGAGCTCCTCGGCATTGGCGTGATTCAGGTAGTAGACGTGGATGCGGCCGCCGCCGATCACGGGAACGTCGAGCTTGGCGACCAGCCGGCGGATATCGTCCGTCTGGGACCGCGACGCCAGCACGATCAGCGAGTTCGTGCGCGAATCGGTGAGGATGCGCACCCGATGCAGCACGGGAGTCGTGGTCACGGTCGGCGTCGCGCCGCGTCGGCTGGTGCGTGTGCGCCGCGCGGTGGGGGACGCCGACGCGCCCGTGGCTTCGGCTCCGTAGATCTCGGCGATCTGATTCGCCAGCACCCCGGCGTCGGCATGCTCGATCTTGATCACGGTCAACGCGTTCCGGTGGCTCTCGACGTCGATCGACTTGAGAATCGACAGGACGCGGCGAATATTCGAGGCCGACTCCGTCAGGATGACGGTGTTGGTGGGTCCGTAGGCGACCATCGCGGCGTTCTGGGAGACCAGGGGCTTTAGGGTCGAGACGATCGACTCCGCCTCGATGTAGCGCAGGGGGATCAGGCGAGTCACGAAGATGTCGCGGTTTGGCGGCGGTAGGTGAGATGCGACGGTGTCGATACTCGACTCTTTGGCTTCGCGCACGGGAATGATCTTGATGGCGCCGCTGGGGGTGACGACGGTGGTGAATCCCTTGACGTGAAGCACCGATTCGAACACGGTGTAGGCTTGGTCGATCGGCATCGGGGTGGGGGAGATGATCGTCACCCGCCCGCGGACCTTGTCGTCGTAGATGAAGTTCTTTCCCGTCATCTCCGCGATCAGCTGGATGACCTCGGTGATTTCCCGGTCGACCATGTCCAGGTTGATGGTCTGCTGTTCGACCCCCACTGCGGGCCGCGCCCGCTGGGGCGGGGTGCCCGGGGTCTGGGAAGAGGCGATGCCGGCGGCGAAGGTGACCGTCGCCACCGCGGCGGCGATGCGAGCGAGGCTCCAGAGGTCTCGGGCTGCGGCGGTCGCGGGCGGCACGCGCTACTCCCGGGGAACCACGAGATTCACTTTGCGGCCTCCGGCCAGCCCGATGCTGATCTCGTCGGCGGTGGCGAGTTCCGCCATGATCCGCGCCGTCTGGTCCGGACTGTCGATCGCAACTCCGTTGAGCTCCACGATCACGTCGCCATCCTGGATGCCCAGTTGCTCGAAGACGCTGCCCGCCTTGGGTCTCCGAATCTTCACACCGACCATCTCGCCGTCTTCAAATGCGGGGACGAGATCGGCCTGGCCGAGGAGCGAATTCGGGTTGCGCACCAGATCTTCGACGGTTCTCCGCGGCACCACGAAACGGTCCCTGGCCAGGGGCTGGATCGCCTCGCGCACGGGGCTGGGCCGGCGGGATCGACGCGCCAGACGCGACGACCGCGACGACCGCGACGACCGCGACGACCGGGACCGCAACGAAGAGCGCGATGAGCGGGACGTGCGGGAGACTCCCGCGGGCTTACCTTCGTCGAAGGTCAGCTCGCGGGTGGTTCCGTTCTCGGTCAGCACCACCCGCTTTCGCTCGATCAGCAGTACCCGGGCCTTGCCCTCGCTGAGCTCTCCCCCCACTCGGACCACCGAATTCTCGCCGGTCTCGAGGTCCTCCACGATGGCCAGGGACCGGGCGGAGTCGTTGGAAGCGGCGGTGGCATGGAGCTTCAGCGGGAGCCGGGTCGCTTCGAGATCCTCGGCGACGGGTACTTCCACGACCGGTGCGAAAGTGGAGGCATTGAACAGGTTGCGCGAGAGGATGACCTGGCGATCTTCCCAGGCGCGGCTTCGCGGCGGCGGGTGGTGCCGGGCGACGGCCGGGACCGGGCCCGGATCCAACAGGGCGGCGAAGACAGCGTTGGCGGACTCTGCTACGAGCGAGCAGCAGAATATGAACAGGGCCGCGTTCGCGAGCCAGCTCAGGCTTCGGCCCATATCATCCTACTCGCGCGACCTCGCGCCCGGAGCCCTCCGGGATTCATGACTGGATTGGACGGCGGCTCCCCGCGCACATCGTGCGGTTGCCTTCCCCCGCCACAGTATACTCCCCAGCCCGGGTCACTCAACGGGATCCCTCGTGATTCCAATGAGTTACGCCCGCTCTCGTAAAGCGATGGGCAAAAGTCGACCAGCGATCGGCAAGCGCCGCCGCTAGCTTTTGACACTGTTGGCAAGGCGGGCGTTCCCCCCCCAGCTCGCCGGCGTGCAACCGAGGTGCAGGAGGCGCACCTCGCTCCCCGGGTGACGGCGGGGGCACATTCACCCGCCTTCAGGAACCGCGTCGGTCGAACCCGGCCCCGTCGGTCGAACCCATTCCCCGACCGCGGGAGACTGCGAGTTGACAAGCCCTGGACCGGGACGAGCTTTCTCGAAGCCGCTCCTCAGGGCCCCTGGGGGTCGTGCGGCCCAGGACGCAAGCAAAGAAGGACGCAAAGATCATGGCGGAATCCAGCAAGGTCATTGGGATCGATCTCGGCACGACGAACTCGGCCGTGGCGATCATGGAGGGTGGCCAGCCCGTCGTGATCGAGAACGAGGAGGGGGGACGCACGACGCCCTCCGTGGTGGGCTTTACCGAGGATGGCGACCGTCTGGTGGGTGCGATTGCCAAGCGCCAGGCGGTGACGAATCCCAAGGGCACGGTCTATTCGATCAAGCGCTTCATGGGCCGGCGTCTTGAGGAGGTCCCGGAGGAGATCTCCCTGGTTCCCTTCGAGGTGGTGGAGGGCAAGGATCACGTGGCCGCCGTACGGGTCCGGGACAAAACCTTCGCGCCGCCCGAGATTTCCGCCATGATCTTGCAGAAGCTCAAGAGCGCGGCCGAGGCCCACCTCGGTGCGACGGTTTCGTCGGCGGTGATCACCGTCCCGGCCTACTTCAACGACGCCCAGCGTCAGGCGACCAAGGATGCCGGCGCCATCGCCGGCCTCGACGTGTTGCGAATCATCAACGAGCCGACGGCTGCGGCGCTCGCCTACGGCCTCGACAAGAAGACCGACGAGAAGATCGCCGTCTACGACTTCGGTGGCGGGACCTTCGATATCTCGATCCTGGAGGTGGGAGAGAACGTGGTGGAGGTGAAGGCCAGCAACGGCGACACCCACTTGGGTGGCGACAACCTGGACCAGCGGATCATCGACTACCTGATCGCGGAGTTCAAGCGAGATCAGGGCCTCGACCTGGCCAAGGATCCGATGGCCCTGCAGCGACTGCGCGAAGCGGCGGAGAAGGCCAAGGTCGAGCTCTCGAGCGCCGTCAGCACCGATATCAGCCTTCCCTACATCACCGCGGATCAGAGCGGGCCCAAGCACATGGCGATGAAGCTCACCCGGGCCAAGCTCGAGCAGCTCGTCGAGGATCTGGTCGATCGAACCCTCGGGCCGTGTCACCAGGCTCTGGAGGATGCGGGACTGAAGCCGTCGGACATCGACGAGGTGGTGATGGTAGGCGGCTCGACGCGCATGCCGCTGGTTCAGGAAAAGGTGAAGAATCTCTTCGCGCGGGAGCCGAACCGAACGGTGAATCCCGACGAAGTCGTCGCGGTGGGCGCGGCGATTCAGGGGGGCGTGCTGGCGGGAGACGTCAAGGATATGCTCCTGCTCGACGTCACGCCGCTGTCCCTCGGCATCGAGACCTTGGGTCAGGTCATGACCACACTCATCGAGAAGAACACCACGATTCCGACTCGACGCAGCCAGACTTTCTCGACGGCGGCCGACAGTCAGCCCCAGGTCGAGATCCACGTGCTCCAGGGCGAGCGCGAGATGGCCAGCGGCAATCGCACCCTGGGCCGGTTCATCCTGGACGGGATCCCTCCGGCGCCGCGCGGCGTGCCCCAGATTGAGGTCGCCTTCGACCTCGACGCCAACGGCATTCTCTCGGTGTCCGCCACCGATAAGGCCTCCTCGAAGGAGCAATCGGTCCGGATCGAGGGCAGCGGGGGCCTGGCCGCGGAAGAGATCGAACGAATGATGAGTGACGCCGCGGCCCATGCGGCCGAGGATCGGGAGCAGCGCGAGCAGGTGGAGAAGCGCAATGCTCTCGACAGCATGATCTATCAGGCGGAGAAGACCCTCAAGGAGAACGAGGACAAGATCGGCGAGTCGGAGAAACAGGCGGTACAGTCGACACTCGATGAGGCGAAGAAAGACCTCGAGAGCGGCGATGCTGCGCGCCTGGACGCGGCCCGACAGCGCATCGAGCGGGAGCTTCACAAGGTCGCCGAGGGGCTCTACAAAGCTCAAGCGGAGCCGGCTGCCCCGAGCGATGCCGGCAACGGTTCGGCGGGTGCGGCCTCCGCAGAAGAGGGCGAGGTGATCGACGCCGAGTATACGGAGGAAAAGGGGAGCGACTGAGTTCCCGCCGCGGGGCCAACGCCCTGCGGCCGCAAACGCGTGAGCACGCCCAGACGAACGGATCCCTTCTCGGAGCTCTACGGCGACTTCGCCGCTCGGCTGCGGGGGGATCGCTGGCAACCGGACGTCGACGTCTTCGAGACCGAAGACGCCGTCGTGGTTCGCGTCGAGATCGCGGGCATCCGCAGCGAGGACGTTCGCGTCAGTGTCGACGGGCCGGCCCTGCGCATCAGTGGCGTCCGCCGGGCACCGGACGACGCAGGGGTCCAACGCCTCCACCAGATGGAGATCGCCTCGGGGCCCTTCGAGCGCCGGGTGCGCATTCCCACGGCGTTCGATCCGAATCGGGTGTCCGCGCGCCTCGCCGACGGCTTTCTCCTGGTGACGCTGGCGCGACGCCCGAGCGCCCGGCGACGGGTGAGGGTCGAGGCCTGATGGCCGAGGAGAGCCACGAAATTCGCCCCCAGGCCGATGCGAATCCGGGGGGGGGACAGGTCGTCGTGGGGAGTGCCGTCGAGGAGGAGCCCACTCAGCTCGAGCTCCCCGAGTTGCTCCCGATTCTGCCGCTGAAGAACACGGTTCTGTTTCCCTTTCTGCTCGCGCCCTTGCTGGTCAGCAGCGCGCGATCCAAGCGGCTGATCGATCGGGCACTGCTCTCGCCCCAGCGCGTGCTGGTGGCCGCCGCGGTGCGCGGTCCGGTCGAGGGAAGCCCCGGGCCCGATGATGTCTACCGGGTTGGCACCCTTGTCCGTCTCACGAAGATGCTCACCTTCCCGGATGAGTCCTATCGCCTGTTGGTACAGG
>JACZXC010000443.1 GCA_022571825.1 Myxococcales bacterium
GATGAGAGCGTCTCGACCCCGGTGCCCGGGGTCGAGGATGAGGTTCGCATCCTCGCCTACGAGAGCGATCGCGTCGAAGTCGCTGCCGCCTTCAAGGACGCCGGATTCCCGCTTCTGCTCGACACCTACGATCCCGGCTGGCAGGCCTGTGTCTTTCGTTGATGAGCGCGGGCTGGATCGATGCGCGCTATTCGACCCCGTAGCTCGCATTCTGGGCGCATGCAGCCCGCTGCGCGCGGGGCCGACGCGTGCGGGCCAGATCGAGGAAGAAAGCGGCGCCCGCCGCGTAGAAGCCGGGTACCAGGACGAGCATGGGCAGGGTGTAGCGACCCCAGTCGAAGGGCAGCCAGAGGCCGGTCAACAGCCACATCGACGTCGCGCACAGGCCGAGATAGACGGCGAGTTCCGGGTCGGGCGGCCCCGACGATTCCACCCGACGGATCCCCAACAGCCAGAACGTCCCGATCGCAGCCAGAAGCAGCGACAGGCCCGCCGCGTCGAACGCGCGCAAGGCAAGCCACGTCGAGAGCAGCGCAATCAACGCGGGCGCGGCGAACCGCGCCGGGGCTCCGGGGAGCTCGAATCGGTAGCGGTGGACCGCTGCGAGTAGTGCCGCCAGGCCGACGAGGGCGCCGAGCCACAGCCAGCGCCGCAGCGGCACCAGGCGAGGGTGAAAAAAATCCGGTCGGCCGACCGTCGCCATCGCGGTACGTGCGAGGCCGTCGAGGGGCGACGCCACCACGCTGGAGACGAGCCTCGGGTCCCGACTCTGTTGCGCCTTGACCTCCGACCATCCCCGGAGAATCCCTCGGGTGCGTCCGATCGGGTCGGGGTAGAGATAGGGGTTCACGGCGATGAAGACGGCCAGCGGTACCACGGCCACCGGCAGGGCCTTGCCCAGGCGTTGCCAGATGGGTTCGCGCCGAAGCAGGACGAAGAGGCCCGTCGCGAGGACGATGGGAGCCGAACTGAACTTCACCGCGCAGGCGAGCCCCATGGCCACCAGGGAGGACGCGAACGCGACGCGACTCCCCCGTCGGATGAACGCTCCGAAGGCGAAGACGGCCATGGCCTGGAAGAGGAGTTGGGGGGTGTCCATGGTGACCTGGGTCGCGTGGATCTGGAACACTGGAGACAGGAAGAGCGCGACGGGAGCGACGAAGGCGATCCAGCGCATGCCCGTGATCTGAAGCGCACTCGCGTACACCAGGGCCAGGGTGAGAACCGAGAGAGCTGCCATCCCGAGCCGGACGCCGACGAGCAGCCGCTGGGGCGGCAGGTTGCCTCGGGCTCGGTTCTCCTCGGTGCTGTGCGGCCATTCCCATCGGTAGTCCACCGGGTGGGAAGGATCGCGGAGGATCGCGACCAGGGCGCCGGTCAGGAATTTTCCGACCGGGGGATTCATGTTGCCCCAGAACCCGAGCTGCGCTTCGTCGTAGACCCGGTCCCAACGCGACCGGGGTGCTGCGTCGACGACGAGTCGGTAGGTCAGGTAGCTGCTCGTGATCCAAGCCGGCTCGTCGATGTGGGGGGGCCGGGTCGGGTCCCGCGCCAGCTCGGCCAGGGAGGCCGAAAACAGTGCCAGCAGGGCGATCAGCGCCAGATGGTGTGCGCGGGTTTGGAGCCCACGGGCGACGTCGGCAGGGCTGAGGGCGAACACTTGGGCGATCCCACTGGGTGGACAATCGACCCTCTATCGGTCCCCCCCGCGCGGACTTGAAACCCTGGGCTACGGTCGGATCGAGTGGGTGCGGGGGCCGCGGTGGTCGCGGAGTCGCGGCTGGATCCAGTCGATCCAGTCGCATAGGGAGGGTCGCGTGCGACGCGGATCGATCAGATCGTTGACGCCGAACGACTCGGCGCGGGGAAAGGGCGACCGGGCCGCGGCGAAGGTCTCTTCGAGCTCGCGTCGACGCGCGTCGGGGTCCGGCGCGGATTCGATCTCTCGTCGGAACGCAACGGCCACCCCACCTTCCACGGGAAGCGCGCCACCCTCGGCGGACGGCCACGCAAGCACGTGGGCCTCGGGGGCGAAATGGGCCGCCGCCGCCACTCCGTAGGTCTTCCTCACAATCACCGACGCCCACGGGACCGTCGACTGGACCACCGCGAACATCGCCTCGGTTCCGAACCGGATGGTTCCGGCTCGTTCGGCAGCGGAGCCGATCATGAAGCCGGGCTCATCGACCAGGCTCACCATCGGCAGGTGAAAGGTGTCGCAGAAGTCGACGAATCGGCGAACTTTCCGCGAGCCCGCCGCGGTCATCGCGCCCGCGTAGAAGTGCGTGTCGTTGGCCAGCACGCCGACCGGGTGTCCATCCAGGCGCGCGAGCCCGGTGATCTGGGAGCGACCGTATGCGGCGGTCATTTCGAAGAACGAGCCGCGATCGACCACGAGGTCGATCAGCCGCCGCATGTCGTAGACGTGACGGCGGTTGCGGGGGACGATGGCAAGGAGCTCCTGCTCGCATCGATCGCGATCGTCGGTGCTGTCGATCCTCGGGGGGAGCTCTCCCACGTGGGTGGGCAGGTAGCTGAGAAACCTGCGGATGGCCTCCATGGCCTCGTTCTCGTCTTCCACCACGTTGTCGACGACGCCGCTTCGCGCGTGGACCCG
>JACZXC010000070.1 GCA_022571825.1 Myxococcales bacterium
CTGCGGCGACGCCGCGCACGACCAGAGGCTAGGGCCGACGTGGCCTGTGTGCGAACATGGCAGCGCAGCCGAGGCTGAAGCACCAGAATCCGAGGCTCGCGACGGCCGGGACGATGCCGACCCCGTCGCCGATGGCGCCCGTCATAAAGGGAATGCAGAAGCCCCCGAGGGCGCCCGCGGCGCCCACGAGTCCGGCGGCCACACCCCGGGCGTGGGGAAAACGCTGTCCGGTCAGGGTCATCATCAGCGGATAGACGGCGCCCAGGGCCACCCCGACGATTCCGAACAGGGCCTCGATCGCGTCGTCGATCCAGCCGACTCCCACGGCGATGGCGGCGGCGCCGGTGACACCCGCTGCGATCAGAACCCGGGCATCCGGGGATCCGCGAACCGCCAGAACCGTCAGCCGACCGACGAACAATCCGCACCAGAAGGCGCTGATTGCGATGCGTCCGCGGTCGACACCCAGCAACAGGCCGCCGGTCGCGTAGGGAATCGCGAAGATCGTCATGGCACCCTCCACGCCCACGTAGGCGAAGGCGATCCACGCGAGGGGAAGGAGCCCAGTCGAGAAGATCGATCCAGCCGCCGCAGAGTCGCGGGGGTGGGATCGCTTCGGCGAGGGAAGCTTCGTGAACAGCGCCGCGGTGGCCAGGGCGAGATGGGCCGCGCCCGTCCAATGGAAGCTCGCCGTCCAGTGGGTCTCGGCTGCGAGCCATGCGATCCCGAAGGGTCCCAGCATGGCACCCAGGGTGGCGGCGGAATGCACTGCGGACATGGGCTTCGCGGCGCGCTCGCGAAAGCGCTCGACCACGGCCGCGTTGATCAGCGTGTCGTAGGCTCCGGCGCCTACCCCGGCCAGCAGCAAATGTACCACTGCCCGGTCGAAGCCCATCGAGGCGTCCACGCCGAGCAGGGACAGGCCCACCAGCAGCGTCGACCCGACGAACAGAGGTCGGCGCGGATAGCGGTCGAAGAGTGGACCGGCGCCGATCAGGCCGATCCCGATGCCCGCGGCGAGAGCGGAACCCAGCAAGCCGGAGCGGGTCAGGTCGAGGTCCAGGTCCCGAGCCAGGTCGGCCTGGTTTGCCCCCAGGAGAACCAGGAGAACGCCGAAGGCGAGGAACGCGGCGAAGCCGAGCGGAACCAAGCCGTGACTGTACCGAGCTGGGGCCGGAACGCTTCAGGGGAGCGGGACAGCGGCCTCGGACATCATGTCCGGAACCTGCCGATGCAATGGTGCTTGAACTCTACAACGCGAGCGTTCCGATCGGTAAAGTATCGGAAAGAAGTCTCTGATGGTTGGCGGAATCGATCTTGTATCATGGGCCCGACGATGATGCCTCGGGCTCGGGACGCACTGGAAAGCTGACCGCCATGAGGGCACGCGCCGTGGCGATCCTGCTCTCGGCCACCGTACTCACGCTTGCGGTCGTCCAAGATGGCTTCGCGCCGGGCACAGCCGCCGCCCTGGCGATCGGAGTCGTGCTTCTGGCATTGTGGGGTACGGCGGCTCTTCGCACTGGCCGTGCGATCGCGACGAGGCTCGATCCGGGCGCGGAGCCCGTCGCCCGGGCGCTGTGGACCTTCCTCTACGCCTACGTGTGGATCCTTCTGAGTGTCGTGCTCGCCGGTTCGCTCGGAAGGATCGACGCGGTGTTTCTCTCCGCGCTGGCTGCGGTGGCCATGCTGGCGACCGCGAGCACTCCGCGCGAGGATTTCCCGCGCGCTGGCCGCCGGACGACCCAAGCCATCGCTTCGCTCGCCCTGAAATACCCTCTGGCCAGCGCGATCGTCGGTACCGTCGGAGTTCTATCCGTCGCCAACGCGGCCTGGGCGTTCATCCTGCCGCCCTTCGCCCACGACGACCTCAGCTACCACCTCGTCTATCCGGTGGAGTGGTTCCAGAGCGGAACACTCAACATGCGAGCGATCCCCTTCGGTAACCATCAGTCCGCCTATTTCCCTCTGAACACCGAGATGTTCTACTTGTGGCTTCTGTTGCCATTCCGCCACGCCTTTCACATCAACGCGGCTCAATCCATCTTTCTGGTGGTTTCGTTGCTCGCGCTGTACGACATCTTTCGGAAGTGCGGGGCGTCGCAACGGTCGGCAACGGTGGCCGCGAGCCTGTTCTGCCTGTCCCCCATGGTGGTCGTCGAGCTGAACCAGGCCTATGTCGACCTCCCATTCGCTTGCTTCTTCCTGCTCGCGATCGACGCGATCCTCGTCTTCCGAGCGGGGCCGTCGCTCGCGACGGCGGCGCAGTTCGCCATCGCTCTTGGCGTCTTCGCGGGGACCAAGACTCCGGGTCTTCCCTTCACGCTCCTCATCCTGCTTCCGACCTTCGCCGGCGTGCTGTTCCGGGTCTGGAGGTCGGCCGACGGCGGTGTCCGGATCCGCCCGCCCCGCATCCTGCTGGGGGCGCTGGTCGGAGGCGTCCTCTTCATCGCGGCGGGCGGCTGGTGGTACCTGCGCAACCTGCTGGTCGCGGGCAATCCGATCTTTCCCCTGCACGTGGAGCTCTTCGGGTTCTCTGTGTTCGATGGCGCTTACGACCGAAGCGCGCTCCCTCAGAGCTACTTCCGGCGGTTGCTTCGGCTGTGGGCACCGTCATTGCTGGTACTGTTCACCGCGGGATCTCTGTATACGCTGGCCGCCGCAATCGCCGCCCGGCGCCGCCCGTTCGCGCCCGGCCGGAATTCGGAGCGCCGTTTCCCGGAGCGCGCATTCTGGGCCGGGATCGTCTTGCCAGGGGCCTTGGTCCTCATCTTCGGTGAGCTTCTTCCATACGACTCCGCGCGCTTCCTGCTGACCGTTCCCGGCCTCTCCGCGGCGGTTCTGTTGGTTCCGCTCGACGCCCGGCAACGGCGGGTGCGGCTCGGCGCAGAGTTCGCGGTTGCCGTTGCCGTGGCGATCGCCGTGGTCGCGGGCGGGTGGCGAGGGCCTCCCCTTCTCCTCCTACGCCCACCCTGTCTCGCTTCGAGTGCCCAGGTCTGGGGCGCATTCTCCCTGGCCTGCGCCGCTTGCATCGCCTTCGCGGTCTTCGCCCTGGCGGAGCTGAAGTATCGACAACGGGTCGGCGCCGGTCTGATCGCGGGGATGCTGGCCTTTCTATCCTTCCGGGCAGCCTCTCCGATATCCGTGGGAGGAGGGGTGCCGTGGGTGGGGAAGCTCCGCGATCCCTGGCAGGCCTACAGCTTCCTCGATCGGAACTACCGCAACGTCACGGTGGCCGCGACGGGCTCGGACAAGACCTTTCCGCTCTACGGCCGCGACTTGTCGAACCGAGTCCGATACGTGAACGTGACGCCCTTCGATGACTGGCTGTTTCACGACTATGTGCGCAACTTCGAGGGGGATCGAATCCCGTTGCGGAGCGACCGGAACGGCGTGCACTACTACCGGAGCGGCGCCGACTACGCCGCGTGGCTGGCCAACTTGAGGGCGGAGGGGGCCGACATACTGTTCACGCAGCGCCTGACCTATTTCAATCTCAAGAAGAGCTACGTTCGAGACCCCGAAGGCTTCCCCCTGGAATCGATCTGGGCCGAGCGACACACGGAAAAATTCAAGCGCGTCTACGCATCGTCGCGGGTGCGAATCTACCAGATCCTGAAGTGACCCGATGATCCGCCGCTGGGCTGCACCGCTGTTGCTCGCGATCTGCTGCGCCACGGTAGTGATCGCGACACTCGAGCCCTACGGAGTGACGTTCGATGAGAACCACTATTTCAGGGCGGGCACGTCGTACCTAAACTGGTTGCGCGACCCGTCTCTGAAGACGATCGATCGGCAGTGGTATCGGACGCACGAGCATCCGCCGCTCGCCATGGTTGCGGGTGGACTCACGCGATTTCTGTTTCGCGACACGCTGGGCTGGACCGGGCAAATCGTCGGCCACCGGGTCTCGACGGGCCTGTTCGTCTTCGCCATGACATTCATGCTCTATTGTTTTACTCGGAAACTCTACGGCGAGCTGGCCGCGGCGCTTGCGACGCTCGGTCTTTTCGTGATGCCGCGGGTGTTCTTTCACGCCCATCTGGGCACTCTCGACTATCCGATGATGACGCTCTGGTTCGCGGTGATCTACAGCTTCTGGCTGGGGATGCGGAGTCAGGCTTGGATCTATGTCGCAGCCTCGTTGGTGGGTTTGGCGCTTCTCACCAAACTGAACGCCGCCTTTCTCGCAATCCCGATCACGCTGTGGTGGGTGATGGATCGGGGACCCGAGTTTTTGCGACGCTGGCGGGAGAAAGATCAGCCATTCAGATCCCTGGCGAGCAGCCTCCGTCGCAAGGCACTTCCCTTGCTGATCATCCCGCCGATCTTGCTGTTTGCGTTGTGGCCTTGGCTCTGGCTCCACCCGTTGGTGCGGATCGGCGAATACATCGGCTTCCATGCCCATCACTTCCATTCGAAGGTGTTCTACCTGGGCGAGACGTTCAGCGAGCTGCCGTGGCATTACCCATTCGTCATGACGGCCGCCACGACGCCGCTGTTACTGCTCGGCTTCTTCGTGATCGGGGCGCTGCGGATCCGGAGTCATGGCGCTGAGAGAGCGACGGCGTTTCTGCTGTTCAATGCCCTGTTTCCACTGGTCATCATCGCCTTTCCCGGCGTACCCAAATACGATGGGGTGCGGCTGTTTCTGACCGCATTTCCGTTCATCAGTATCCTGGCCGCGCTCGGTGCCCGATGGATCATCCTTCGCCCTCCGAGTCGGTGGTGGCGGACCGGGCTGGCCGTGAGTTGTCTGCTGCTCCTGCTCTGGAACGCTGCCTGGCCCCTCCGTCGGGACCACCCCTACCAATTTGCCTACTATAATCGCGCCGTTGGCGGCCTGGCCGGGGCGTCGAAGTACTTCGAAGTCGACTACTGGGGGAGCTCCTACGGCAGCCTCTTGCCGTGGATCGACAGCCACATCGACAGTCGCTTCTGGCTGCGCTTTGGCCGACTGCGTTCGAGATTCTACGTTCCGGATGGCCTGGTCGAATCGACGATCAAGCTGGGTTCGGAGGAAGACAGCGAGTATCTCATCCTGCTCAACCGCCGCGGCTTGTTCGATAGCACGATCTGGCGATACGTCCGTACCCAGCGCCCGGTCCATTCGGTCAAGCTGGGCGAGACACCGCTCGTCAGCGTCTATCGCGTGAACCCGTGACCCGCGAAACGGACTGGACCCCGATTGTTTCGCGGGCTCGCGCGGCGGCCGGATTCATCTTGTTGTCTCAGTGTCAATGCCTGCTCTGAACTCGCATCGGCCGGTTCGGCTTCTGTGGCTCCTGATCGCGGTATCGGTCATGGGGGGGTATTGCGCCGCACTTCAGCTTGAGTACACGAGAGGACCGCTGCTACCCGGGCGACGCACGATCTCGGACCGTTTTGACACGGGGCTCTACCATGAAACGGGCCCTGCGAATACCGGGTATCCGATCTTCTCGACACTGAGCTTTGCATTGCCCTTCCTCGTCCACCCCGAATTGGACAAGAAGACCTACGCTCTGTTGTGGGCCTACCTGATGGCCCTTCCATTGACCCTGGCCCTTGTCTTGATCTCCTCCGCTAGAGCCAGGTTCGGGATCAGCGGCTGGCCCGTCTTACTGATGCTGAGTCCTACCATCCTCTATTTCTCGCTGATGCGCTTTGACATCCTGGCCTCAGTCGTCTGCCTTCTAAGCCTGTGGACGTTTCAACGAAGACACTATAGGACCGCATATTTCCTGCTCGCGATCGGTGTCCACGTGAAGTGGTACCCCGCAGTCCTGTTGCCCGTGTATCTCGCATACCACATGGAGCAGGAAGGCCTCTTCGCGGATCGCCTCCGCGGTTTTCTGGGATCTCGATCTCTGCAATATTTCGCGGTGTTTCTCGTGACCGTTCTGGGTGTGGTCGGACTCAGCATTCTGGCATTTGGCTGGGATGGCTTTCTGGTTCCCTACCAATATCATATGGCTCGCGGTGGGGGGTATTTCAATCCCTATTGGCTGGCTCTGAAGGCGTTGACAGCCGTGGGCTGGGAAGAGTCGCCGATCCGCACCGTCTTGGAGATCGGCTTTCTGCTGGCCGAGTTCTCTATTCTGGGGGTCCTGCTCGTCAAGAGGATTCGGTCGCATCTGGAGGTATTCCAGTACTCACTTCTCGCGATCGTCATTTTCATAACCTTTGCCAAGGTCGACTCGCCGCAGTGGGTTGTCTGGCACGTGCCCGTGGCGCTGATGTTCGTGAGGCGGACTGACACCCTGGTAACGCTGGCAGTGCTGACGGTGCTCAACTATCTCGTCTTCCCGGTTGCATTCGACAATCTCAAGGAATCTTTGTCCCAGAGGAGCTTTGATCTGATCTTCTCACCACTCGTCTTCGTGAAGGACCTGGCCCTCTGGTCCTACGTCTGGTTCGCGGTCACGCGTGGCCATGTTTCCAGAACGTGTGGATCAGACGCGCGCGGTTTCGAGTCGCCGCAATGACCTTCGCACCGACCCCATAGTTCCCCGTCAGCGACTGGGCCGCGACGGAGGACGAGAGCTTGTTGATATCCCTGACGGCGACAGATGTACTTCGCGAGCGCGGCGAAGTCTGGAAAACAACACTTCGGCGGCGAGCGTGTGGCCTCGTTCGTTCCAGTGGATGTCGCGGGGGATGAAGTAGGCCTGCCAGTCGGGCAGATTGCAGAACACCGGAAACGGATCGATCAGCAGAGCGAGGCCGCTGTCTACGATCGCCACGACGACAACCCCTACCATGAACGAGCGCTCGATCATACAAAGACTCCTCGGCGAACATCACCGGAGATGCGTGGGCGCCATGAAGACAATCTGGTAGGGAAATTGCAGAGGAAATCGAATCGGGGCGTTGGCTGGCGCCGGCCGAATGTTTGCGGCTCTTCTCGGTCCGGCTCTTGTGGATCCCGTCGGCTAACCGATATTCAGCTCCAGCTTCGCGGCCTCGGACATCATGCTCGGGTTCCAAGGCGGGTCCCAGACGAGGTCGAGCTGGACGGAGCTCACGCCCTCGACGGAACGCGCCTTGGTCTCGACCTCCGGTGGAAGCTCTTCGGCCGCGGGACAACTGGGGGACGTCAATGTCATACGGATCTTGGTTGCGCCATCGTCCGCGACCCGTACTTCGTAGATGAGTCCGAGCTCGTAGACGTTGACGGGAATCTCGGGATCGAAGACGGTCTGCAGTTGCTCGATGACCTTCTGCTTCAGCTTCTCGTTTTCGGAAGTCTTGGGCTCGTCCATGCGGTCTTCCACCATTCTGGTTATTCGGTTGTTGCGATCTCGCCGTTCTCCGACAAGGCGGCGTTCATCGTGTGCCAGGCCAGGGTTGCGCACTTGACCCGGACAGGAAATTCGCGAACACCGGAGAATACGGCCAGCTTGCCGAGCTGACTGGTGACGGCCGGCGACCTGGGATTGGAGGTCACGAGGGTGTGAAAGCCCTCGAACAGCCGCTCGACCTCATCTCGGGGTCTTCCCTTGATGGCTTCCGTCATCAGAGACGCCGAGGCCGTCGAGATCGCGCATCCCGACCCGGTGAAGGCCGCGTCCGTCACCACGTCGGCCTCGATGGTGAGAAAGACGGTGAGCTTATCGCCGCAGAGGGGATTATCGCCCCGTGCGCACCGGTTGGCATTCTCGGGCTCGCGAAAGTTCCGGGGCTTGCGGTTGTGATCCAGGATCACCGATTGATAGAGCTCGCGCAGATCGGACATCAGCCGAAAACCTCGCGCACCTTGCCCAGGCCCGCCATCAGGACGTCCACATCCTCCCGTGTGTTGTATAGGGCGAACGACGCCCGCACGGTGGCGGGAACGCCAAAGCGATCCATGACCGGCTGGGCACAGTGGTGGCCGGTTCGGACAGCGATGCCCTCCTGATCGAGGATGGTTCCGACGTCGTGGGGGTGGACGCCTTCGATGACGAAGGAGACGACCGCGGTCTTTCTCGGTGCGGTCCCGATCAGCCGCAGCCCGTCGATTTTCGCCAGCTCTTCCGTCGCGTAGTCGAGAAGATCCCGCTCGTACGCCGCGAGCGCCCGCGGATCGAGCGACATCACGTAATCGAGGGCGGCGCCGAATCCCACGACACCGGCGATGTCCGGGGTCCCCGCTTCGAACTTGTGCGGGATCCCCTTGTAGGTGGTTTTCTCGAAGCTGACCGACAGGATCATCTCGCCACCGCCCTGGTAGGGCGGCATGGCCTCGAGTAGCTCGGCCCTACCGTAGAGCACGCCCACACCCGAAGGACCGAAGACCTTGTGGCTCGAGAAGGTGTAGAAGTCGCAGTCCAGACTCGTCACGTCGACGCGCTGGTGCGGCACGGCCTGGGCGCCGTCCAGTAGCACCGGAATTCCGCGTTCGTGGGCGAGGTCTACGATCTCACGCACCGGATTCACCGTGCCCAGCGCGTTGGATACGTGGGCAACCGCCACGATCCTCGTCCGCGGCGAGAGGAGCTTCTCGAATTCCTCCATGATCAGCGCGCCGGAGTCGTCGATCGGAGCGATTCGAAGCTTCGCCTTCTTCTCCAGACACAGGAGCTGCCAGGGGACGATGTTCGAGTGGTGCTCCATCTGGGTGATCAGAACTTCGTCACCGTCGCTGACGTTCGTGCGACCGTAGGTCTGGGCGACCAGGTTGATGGCCTCGGTCGTGCCCCGGACGAAGATGATCTCGCGGGCCTCGCGGGCGTTTAGGAACCGGCGCGCCTTCTCGCGGGTGGCCTCGAAGGCGCGGGTCGCCCGCATGGAGAGCTCGTAGACACCCCGGTGGATGTTGGCATAGTCCGACTCGTAGAACCGGCTGATCGCGTCGATCACCTGCTGCGGCTTCTGGGCGCTGGCCGCGCTGTCGAGGAACGTCAACGGATTTCCATGGATCCTTTGTCTGAGGATGGGGAAGTCCTTGCGCGCGCGTTCGGCGTCGAAGGTCATTCCGTTTCCCTCTCGGCGGAGCCGCGATCGAACTTCTCGGAGACGAGGCGATCGAGTTCCGCCCGCAGGGGTTCGTCCGAGAGGGTTCCCGTCACCTCGGCCGCGAAACCCCGGGCGAGCATCTCCCGAGCCCTGGTTTCTCCGATTCCGCGCGTCCGCAGGTAAAAGATCGCGTCGTCGTCGAGCCGCCCGATGGCCGACCCGTGGCTGCACTTCACATCGTCGGCGTGGATCTCGAGCTGGGGCTGTGTGTTGATCTGCGCCGTGTCCGAGAGCAGAAGATTCAGATTGAATTGTTCAGCGTTCGTGTGCTGGGCGTCGGGGCGGACGATGACGCGACCGCGGAAGACACCCTTTGCGTGTCCCGCCAGAATTCCCTTGTAGAGCTCGCGGCTCTGGCAATGGGGCATGGCGTGGTCGACGAGGGTGTGATTGTCGATGAACTGGGTTCCATCGCCGACGAACAGGCCGTTCAGGGCGCACTCTGCTCCTTCACCGGCCAGCACCACCGCCGCGTCGTTGCGTACCCATGCGCCGGAGAGGGTGACCGTATGACCCGTGAAGCGCGCGTCGCGTTCGAGGCGGACCGATAGATTCGAAACCTGGACCTGACCCCGGCCCTGACGCTGAAGCAGGACGTGCTCGACCGCGGCACCGCGCTCGATGAAGGTCTCCATCACCACGTTGGTGAAGCCCTGCCCGGCGAGGTAGGCAGCGGCGTCGAGGCTGCGGATTCCGTGATGACAGTAGCAGATGATCTCGGTATCCCGATCCCAGCCTTGCACGATTTCTTCCACGACCCCGTCCGTGACCAGTATGGCATCGGGCAGGTGAACCAGGTCATACTCGGCCTGTTGACGTACGTCCAACAGCTTGGGGCGGGGATCGGCAGCAAGTCTACTGGTTCGTGATCACAAGGAAGACGGCTGAGATCACGGCCCGGAAAAGGGGGCTGACCGCGCCAGCGATCAAACGGGTCTGAGGATTAGCGCAGGGCACTGCAGCCCAGTGGGATGCGAGCATTCAGGGGATGCTATGTTCGTTATATACAGTGGAGCAGGATTTCACTCCGCATCCCCCACGATTCAGGCCATTTAAGAAGACGTCGGCTCGTTTCGTATCCGATCTCGGAAATAGCGCGTAATTTGGGCTCCATTGAATAGCGAGTCAAACTCCGGGCTAGCCATATCTGTTGTTGAGCTAAGTACTCAGCGG
>JACZXC010000071.1 GCA_022571825.1 Myxococcales bacterium
GGGCGAGGCCCCCCGCGATTGCGTGGCCGTGGATTCGAGCCAGGGTGACGGCCTCGGCCTCTTCGATGGCGCGGCAGGCGCGAAGCCCGAGCTGCGCGACGTGGCGGCGCTCTCGATCCGTAGCGTCCGAAGAGGCCCGCAGTCGCGCGCTTCCCGGCGGCTCGCCCAGGTCGGCGCCCCCGCAGAAGGAGGGCCCGCGGCCCCCGAAGATCACCACCCGGGACTGGAAGTCGCGCTGGAGGCCGCCGAAGAGATCCGCGATCTCCTCGAGCACCTTCCCGTTCAGCGCGTTCCGTTTTTCGGGTCGGTCCAGCCAGACGTGCAGGATCGAGTCCTGGCGATCGACCTGAAGTGTGCTCCACGCCATCGGCCTCGTTTACCACGTTGCGCTCACGCGTGTCGAGGCTGGCCCGACGCCGAGCGGACTCGGCGACGCGCTATCCTTCGACCCACGGACCTTCGATCGTTCGCCCTTCGCCGCGCTACGACATCCCCTCGGGAGCCTTGGAGAGCCCATGACCCGACTGTCGGTGGACTTCGAGCATTCCCCCCGCACGTGGTGGGAGAACGGTGGTCAGGCGCTATGGGACGGGATCAGCGACGACTTCGACGAGAACGCGATCGTTCTCGACGACACCCTGGCGGAATCTTGGCTCGCCCAGGCCCGCAAGATCGCCGGGTGGGACGCGGGCCCGGAGTATGCGCCCCACCCGATTCATGCAGCCCCGGCGGATGAGGATCTCGAGTAGGGCATCCGGCAACCGCCGCGGGTGTCATCGGGGCGAATCCGCCGAGTCGGGTATCGTCGGCAAGGCTTCATGAGTGCACCTCGCTTCACCGTTGGTCGATCCAATCTGCTGCCCATCCTCGCCGTCGCCACCCTGCTGGCCGGCTGCGCGGGCAGCCCGGATCCCATGCGGTACCTGCTGGCCCACAGTGGTGACCACTGGGATACGGTCTCGGGCCGTTCGGTCGTCGATCCCCTCCGCGAGCGCTATCCGGAGTTCTTCCAGGTGATCCTGGATCCCTCCAAGACGCGCGAACCCGACTTGCGCCCCCTTCGCAACGATCTGGAGCGAGAGCCCGTTGATCACCGAAACTTCCAGGCGCTTCACTCCATTGCCGTCGGATACTTCGAGCTCAACTATCGGGCCAATGCGATTCCCGGGGGTCCGAACTATTTCGCCGACAACTTCCGCGCCGCCAAGTTGGTCGCCGTGCCCTGGCGCGCCTACAGCGAGGTCGCAGACGGCCGTCTGCGCGACGCAATCCTCGACTTCTTCGAAGATGCGGGCTCTGGGGAGAAGCTCGGAACGGCGGTGACGGCGCCGCGACTGGCGCGGATCGTGGCGTCACTCGAAGCCAAGGAAACCGGCGATGCAGAGCGTCGACTGCGGATCCGAGGCCTTGCCGAGCGGCTGGTATCGATGTCCGGGGCCGACGGGCGCTAGCCGCTCTCGACCGCGGGCGGCAGGGGCGGCGGTGATGCTCCGAACAGTCCCAGCAGCTGCGGGACCTGATTCGCCGAGGTCCAGCCGGCCATGCCCTGGGTCCACACGAGCGTGTCGGGACGAACCCGGCCCGCGCTGGCGGCCTGGGCGAGCTGCGGCGGCGTGAAGGGGCCGACGCTCTGCCCGTTTTCCGCGATGTGCCAGCTCGCGGGCAGGGGGGGCGGGGGCGCCTGGGGCCCGGTTTGGCCGGGAGCCCCGCCGGACAACATCGGGCCGGCCATGGCCATGCCCATTCCCAAACCCAAGCCCGCTCCCGCGATACCACCCGCCGGATTCCCGGCCGCCACCGGCATCGCCTGGCCGAGCTGATAGCTCTGAAATGCCGCCATGTCCCCGATCACGCTCATGCTCGTGCGGGTATCCAGGGCCTGTTCCACCTCGGCGGGAACGGAGATGTTCACGATATAGAGCTGTGGGATCTCGAGGCCGTACTCGTTGTCGATGCGTTCGACCACCAAGTGGCGCACCTTTTCCGAAAGGTTCTGATAGTTAGACGCCAGGTCGAGAACGGCGATCTCGGATTTCGCGACCACGTCGGCGAAGCCCGTATTGATGATCGAACGAATCAGCTCGGTGATCTCGTCGGACTGGAACTCGGAGTCGGTTCCCACCAGCTCTTCGAGCAGGATCTTCGGATCCTGCGCCTTCAGCGTATAGGTTCCGAAGGCGCGGACGCGGATCGGGCCAAAGTCCGGGTCTCGCATCATGACGGGATTGGGCGTGCCCCACTTGAGATCCGTGATCTGCCGGGTGGAGACGAAGTAGACCTCGGCCATGAAGGGGGAGTCGAAACCGTATTTCCAGCCCGCGATTGTACTCAGGACGGGAAGGTTGGCCGTCACGAGTTTGTGCTGGCCCGGACCGAAGACGTCCGCGATTCGCCCCTGACTGACCAGGATCGCCGCCTGGCCCGGACGGACGATGAGCTGGGCACCGTGCTTGATCTGGTTGTTGAAACGCGGAAATCGCCAGACGAGAGTGTGGCGGCTGTCGTCGACCCACTCGATGATGTCGATGAGTTCCGCGCGCAGCTTGTCGATCAGTCCCATGCTCTACTCCTTCGGTCGGGCGGTCAGGTGAATTTCTTCAGGAGGCCGGCGAAGACGTCCACGATCGAGCCTCCGATCGGAACGCCGCGGCTTGGTCGAATCTCCCGGGCGAGGCGCATTCGCGCAAATTCGGCCTCGGACCGGGGGTCGACCCGCGGGCGGGACGCCTGGCGCAACTGCGGTGACATTTTGCCCCCGCTCAGGACGAAGCCCGCGATCTGCTCGAGTTCGTCGGCGTCGAGCCAGGTGCCATGACTGGAACAGCGGTCGATGATGACGCCGGAAGACCTCCGAAAATTGCGGCGCTGCATGAATCCGTCGCAGACGGGACACTTCCGATACTGGACGCGCTGAGCGGCCGGATTCGAACCGGTCACGCGAGGCTTGAGGGCGGCGAGCTGCGCCGGATCGGCGTTTCGGCGCGCGTCGATAGCGCGGCTCACCAGCAGATCGAAGCTGTCATCGGGGATCCAGAGGCCGTTGCACTCCCGACACTCGTTCAGGCCGATGCCCCCCACCTGGCGAGCCGGCATCAGCACGGTGCAAACGGGGCAGGGGAGCTCGTAGCTTTCGACCTGCACCTGTTGGGGCCGGAAGCCCACGCCGCAGGCCGTGCAGAAACGCGAGTCTTCTTGGTTGCGTCCGTAGCACTCGGGACAGATGAGACTGAGGTTCCCGGGATCGCGGACGATCGCCGATCCGCAGTAGTCGCAGGCCTCGACATCCGGGGAAATCAGGGCACCGCATGCGGCGCAGCGGCGTACCGCGGCGTCTACGGCCTCGTGGGGATCGTTCTCGACGGTCTCGCCACAGCGACACGGGAACGACTTCGCGACGATGTCCGAAACGTCGTACTGGGTGTGGCAGTTCGCGCAGACGACAAGACGCACGACCCGGGCCCTCCCCCCGCGCAAGGGCGCGTGTGGGGGTCATCGGGAGGTCTGCGCGGCGACTTTACGCGGGAGGGTTGCTCGATGTGCGAGGGGGATGGGCCCCGATTCGAGATTGGAAAGACGCTTCGCCGCATCTGGGGGCCTTCCCCGCCCCACGCAACGCCACAGCGGGGTTAGCGGGCGCCGAGGCGGTCGCCGCAGTGCTTGCAGAAACGCGCGTCTTCGGCGTGCCCTTCGCTGAGACAACTCGGACAGGCGCGGGTGGTCACGGGTCGCCGGACCGAGTGGACGAGCTCGGCGGAAACGATGCCCGTGGGTACGGCGATAATGCTGTAGCCCATGATCATGACCAGGGCCGCGATCATTTGTCCGGGCACGGTCTGGGGCGCGATGTCTCCGTAGCCCACCGTGGTCATGGTCACGATGGCCCAGTAGACGGAGATCGGAATGTTGGTGAAGCCGTTCTCGGGTCCCTCCACGATGTACATGACCGCGCCCATGATCACCGACATCACGAGGACCGTGCCGAGAAAGATGATCACTTTGGGGGCGCTGCTCCGCAGCGCCGAGACCAGGATATTGGCCTCGCCGAGATAGCGGACCAGCTTGAACACTCGAAAAATGCGAAGCAGACGGAGTGCGCGGATCACCAGGAGAGAATGGGAGCCGGGCAGGATCAGGCTCACGTAGCTGGGAAGAACGGCCAGGAGATCGACCATGCCATAGAAGCTGCGGGCATAGCGCCCGGGCTTGCGAACGCATGCGAGGCGCACGGCGTACTCGACCGTGAAGACAATGGTGATGACCCACTCGAAGGCGTGAAGCCACGGCCCGTAGTCATCCACGATGTCGGACACGCTTTCCAGCATGACCGCGAGCACGCTCAGCAGAATCACGATCAGTAACGCGACGTCGAAGGCCTTGCCCGCCGGAGTATCGGCTTCGAAGATGACGATCCGGATGCGCTCGCGGATCTGCCCGGGTTCGCTTGCTGCGGTCACGAAACCTGCAATTCTCGCCGGGAGCGGACCTTCACACGTCGACCTCTGGATTCGCCGCCGGATGGTAACGTCCGGAAAGGTCCATGAAAGGCCGACGGGCCCTATGCTCTCGACCCGGGAGGGTGAAATGCGGGCAATCTTGTTCGACCGACCGGGGCGACCGCTGCGGGAAGCCGATCTCCCCGAGCCCGTCCCGCAACCGGGTCAAGTGCGGGTTCGCGTGCACGCCTGCGGTGTATGCCGAACCGATCTCCACGTGGTCGACGGTGAGCTCCCGGACCCCAAGCTGCCTCTCGTGCTCGGTCATCAGATCGTGGGACGGGTCGAGGCGGTGGGCCCCGACGCCGAGGGCTTTGCCATCGGCGACCGGATCGGTGTGCCCTGGCTGGGCGGAAGCTGCGGTGCGTGTCGCTTCTGTTCGACCGGCTGCGAGAATCTGTGCGACGCCGCGCGCTACACCGGATACCAGATCGATGGCGGTTTCGCCGACTTCTGCACCGCAGACCCGCGTTTCTGCTTTCCCATTCCCGAGCGTTATTCGGACCTCGATGCGGCCCCGCTTCTCTGCGCGGGTCTGATCGGGTACCGGGCACTGCGGATGACGGGCGACGCCGAGCGACTGGGCTTCTACGGATTCGGGGCATCGGCGCATATCCTCATCCAGGTCGCGCGATTCGAAGGTCGCGAGGTCTATGTCTTCACCCGGCCCGGGGATGCGGCAGCCCAGCGGTTCGCAGAAGAGCTGGGCGCGGCGTGGGTCGGAGGCTCGGATCGGGTGCCTCCGGATCCGCTCGACGCCGCGATCGTGTTCGCGCCGGTCGGCGGACTGGTGCCCGCCGCGCTGCGCGCCGTGAGGAAGGCGGGCGTGGTCGTCTGCGCGGGAATCCACATGAGTGAGATCCCCGCTTTCCCCTACTCGATTCTCTGGGGTGAGCGGGTACTCCGGTCGGTTGCGAACGTCACGCGCCGCGATGGCGAGGAGTTTCTCGCCCTGGCGCCGAAAGTTCCAGTCCGAACGGAAATTCACCGCTACTCCCTCGACCAGGCGCCGCGCGCCCTCAGCGACCTGCGAGAGGGGTGCTTCACCGGCGCAGCGGTGGTAGCGGTCCGACCGGGGGACTGACCATGCGTCTCCCGGGAACGACCGCCGCGAAACCTTTGGTTCCCCGGTGTGTTCGACTCCACAGCGGAATGGGCCGCTCGGGAGAAAACTCATGAAACGGACTGGGATTCTGGCACTGGCGATGAGCTTGGCGTGGGCACCCGCCGCCACCGCGGTGGCGGGCGAGGAAGACGCTCTCAACCGGGCGGGCGATCGGATCGAGCGCCACCTCGATCGCCGGGGAGATCGCATCGAAGACCGACTCGATCGCCGAGGTGATCGCATCGATCGCCCCCTCGATCGTCGGGGAGATCGCATCAAAGACCGACTCGATCGCCGGGGCGACCGCATCGATCACCGGCTGGATCGCCGGGGCGATCGCATCGATGCGCGTCTCGACCGCGCCTCCGGCCGAGCCGCCGAGGCCGGGAACGATGGGCTCGCGACGTGGCTGGATCGTCGGGGAGATCGCATCGAAGACCGACTCGATCGCCGAGGCGACCGCATCGATCACCAGTTGGACCGCCGAGGCGACCGCATCGATCACCAGTTGGACCGCCGGGGCGACCGCATCGATCACCGGCTGGATCGCCGGGGAGACCGCATCAATCGTTGGCTGGATGGGCGGGGCGATCGCGCCCGCAGGGGCGGTGGCCACCGCTGAGCCGCGCCCGTCGCCCCCGCTGCCCTGAGCGCACCCGTGAGGCGTGGCTCGACGACCCACGCGCTTCGCGACGAATCCGCGCGCTAGAATCCCTGTGTCATGGGCCGATCCGAAATGCTTCGTCCGATTGGACCCGCGGTCTTCGAGCTCCCGCGCGACTTTCGTCCCGGCATGCGGGTTCCGGTGCGGATTTACGGTACAGAGAAGCTGGTGGCCGAAATGGACCCCGAGGTCTTCCGGCAGGCCGCGAACGTCGCCACCCTGCCGGGCATCGTCGAAGCCAGCTTCTGCATGCCCGACGCGCACCGGGGCTATGGATTCCCGATCGGCGGGGTTGCCGCCATCGATGCCGAGACGGGGGTGATCTCGCCCGGCGGGATCGGCTTCGACATCAACTGCGGCATGCGGCTCGTGCGCACCGACCTGCGCTGGCCAGAGGTTCAGCCACGCCTGCGCGAACTCGTCGATGCCCTGGCGGATCGCGTGCCGGCGGGAGTGGGTTCCCGAGGCTTCGTGCGGGTGACCCGCGACGAGTTCCGCGAGCTGCTGGAAGGAGGCGCGGGCTGGGCGGTCGCCCGGGGGTACGGGACCGAAGCGGACCTGGAGACGACCGAGGAGAAGGGCTGCTTCGAGAGCGCCGACCCGGCGTGCGTAAGCGAGCGGGCCATCGAGCGGGGTCAACGACAGATCGGCACCCTCGGCTCGGGAAACCACTACCTGGAAATCCAGGTGCTTCGGCCCGATGGAATCTTCGATGCAAGGCTCGCGAAGGCTTTCGGCCTTTCGCTCCCGGAGCAGGTCGTCGTGATGTTTCACTGCGGCAGCCGGGGATTTGGACATCAGGTAGCGACGGATTACCTGCGATCGTTTCGCCGGAGCATGCCGAAGGAGTACGGACTCGACCGCGAGCTGGCGTGTGCCCCCTTTGCATCCCCCGATGGCCGCGACTATTACGGCGCGATGTGCTGCGCCGCCAACATGTCTTTCGCGAACCGTCAGGTGATCCTTCACCGCATCCGCGAGGTCTTCTCCGATGTGTTTGGTCGCGATCCCGACGCGCTGGGGATCCGGAACGTCTACGACGTGGCCCACAACACTGCGAAGCTGGAGCGCATCGAGCTCGGCGGATGCGAACGCACGCTGCTGGTCCATCGCAAGGGCTCTACCCGTGCGCTTCCGCCGGGCCATCCGGAGCTTCCGCCCGTGTATCGCCAGACGGGCCAACCGGTCATCATCGGTGGCAGCATGGAGACCGGTTCCTACGTCCTGGCGGGTGTGGCCAGTGGGATTGCCAGCTTCTACAGCAGCGCCCACGGAAGCGGGCGGAGGATGAGCCGCACCCAGGCCCGCAAGCTGGTGCGGGGCCGGGAGCTTCGGGAGCGCATGGCGAGACGGGGAATCTGGGTCCGCGCCGCCTCCGATCGCGGCCTCGCCGAGGAGGCGGCCATCGCCTACAAGGATGTCGATGAGGTGGCCGAGGCCAGCGAGATCGCCGGGCTGTCGCGACGCGTGGCCCATCTGATTCCGGTCGGAAACGTGAAGGGATGACTCGAGGCGCGCCTCGCGGGAGCGGGGACCTGACCAAACGGACGCTCCCGACGGGGAAACTTCCCGCCGCGCTGCTCGGGGAGCTTCTGGCCTCGGGTCCGCCCCTGCCCGACGAGGTTCTTCTGGGGCCGAGGGTTGGAGAGGACGCCTGTGCGATCCGGGTGAAGTCCGGGGTGCTCGTGGCGGCCACCGATCCCATCACCCTCACCGGCGGCGACGTTGGAGGACACGCCGTGGTGATCAATGCCAATGACGTCGCGGTCCTGGGCGTGCGCCCCCGTTGGTTCCTCGCGTGCGTATTGATGCCACCCACCGCCACCGAGGCCGACATCCGCGTCCTGTTCGCGGACACGCGTACCGCCCTGGAGAGTGTCGGCGCCGCCCTCGTGGGAGGACACACGGAGGTGACGGAGGCCGTCAATCAACCGGTCGTCGTGGGACAGATGTTGGGACTGCGTGAGGACGGACACTTCGTTCCGACCCGGGGGATGGGGGAGACCGACGCGGTACTTCAGGTCGGTCTCGCGCCGGTGGAAGGGGCCGCTGTACTCGCCCGAGAAGCCGACTTCGACGTGCCGCCGGATATGCTGGCCCGGGCCCGTGACGCGCTGCGCGATCCGGGCATCAGCATCGTGAAGGCGGCGCTGCGGGCCGCCGAGCTGGGGGCAACCGCGCTCCACGATCCCACCGAGGGTGGACTCTCCGCCGGCCTGCATGAACTGGCCGACGCATCCGGGGTGGCATTGTGTATCGATGCCGATGCGGTCCTGTGGTTCCCGAGTGGTCTCGCCGTGTGCGCCGCGCTGGGGGCCGATCCCTGGGGTGTGCTTGCCTCCGGGACGCTGCTGGCCGCCTTTCCCGGGTCGTCCGCCGAGGAGATACTTGCCATCCTGGTAGGGGAGGGGTTCCCGGTCGCGATCATCGCCCGCGCCGAGCGGGGAAACGGCGTGCGGCTGGCCGATGGCTCGCCGCTTCGACGTTACGAGCGCGACGAGGTCTCGCGGGTGCTGGACACCGCTTGAGCTCCAGACGCGGCAGCTCGCTGCAGGAGGTCGTCGACTTCAGGTGGCCTACCATCGCGGCCTCGAGCAGGTGAGCCGTCGGTGACAAACGTGAGCATTCTGGGGGCGGGGGCCTTTGGGACCGCGCTGGCCATTTACGCCGGCGGCCTCGGTCATCGGGTTCGTGTCTGGGCCTTCGACGATGGACTCCCCGAGGCGGTGGCGGCCCAGGGCGAGAACTCCCTGTACCTTCCGGGCTTCCCCGTTTCCGAAGAGATCGGCTTCACCAACGAAATCGCCGAGGCGCTGGCCGGAGCCGACCTGGTGATGTTTGTGGTCCCCTCGGCATACATGCGCAGCGTGAGCACTGCCGCAGCACCGTGGATTCCGGACGAGGCCTTGATCACCTCGACCGCCAAGGGCATCGAGAGCGAGAGCCTGGCCACGATGAGCGGGGTTCTGGAAGAGACGCTGCCGTCGCGTCGAAGTCGTCTCACGTTTCTGTCCGGTCCGAGCTTTGCGCGCGACGTGGCATCGGGTCTTCCCGCGGATGTTGCACTGGCGGCGTCGGATATCGATGTCGCGCGCAGCGTGCAGTCGATCCTCCACTCGCCGCGCTTCCGCGTCTACACCAGCGACGACGTCATCGGAGTCGAGCTGGGCGGGGCGCTGAAGAACGTGATTGCCGTCGCCTGCGGCGCCGCTCACGGGCTCGGCATGGGAGCGTCCGCCCTGGCGTCGTTGATGACCCGGGGACTGGCTGAAATCGCGCGACTGGGCGTCGCGCTGGGCGCGAATCCGTTGACGTTCCTCGGACTGGCCGGCGTCGGCGACCTGACCCTCACCTGCAACGGCGAGTTGTCACGGAATCGACAATTGGGCCTGCGCCTGGCTCGGGGGGAGCGGGCTGAAGAGATCGCCGCTTCGCAGAAGGCGGTGGCCGAGGGCTACATGAGCGCGCGTCCGGTGCACCGGCTGGCGGGGCGCGAGGGCGTCGAGATGCCCATCGCCGAAGCGGTCTATCGCGTGTGTTGCGAAGGGGCCGACGTACGCGAGGAAGCCGCCGCACTGATGCAGCGAGAGATGAAGGACGAGCTCGCGGGAGTGTTCGCTCCCCGGTGAGACGCGCCGCGCCCTGGGTGCTCCTGGCGGCCGGCGTGGCCGTGTTTCTGTCCGAGTCCTGGGTTCGGCACGCCCAACTCGACGACGCCTACATCTCCTACCGCTACGCGGACAATCTCGTCTCGGGGCTCGGGCTCGTCTACAACCCGGGTGAGCGCGTCGAGGGCATGACGAATTTGCTCTGGACACTGCTCGTGGCCGTCGGGATGGGCCTG
>JACZXC010000072.1 GCA_022571825.1 Myxococcales bacterium
TGATCAACTTGTTTGCCGATCGCTATCTGGACGTGGCATTGCCCGCCGCGGTGCTGCTGGGGGCGGAAGTGCTCGTGACCGTGGGCTCGGCGTCGCGTCTTCTCTGGCGCCGGGCGGCCCAGGCGGTTGCGATCGCCGTGCTGGCCGGCTTCGCGGTTCTCACGGTGATGCGCGCCCAGACCTGGGGGACTCCGATCCGCCTCTACATCGAAGCTACGGCGGCGTATCCCCGTTCGCGAATCGGCTGGACCGGATTGGGCGCGCAACGGCACCAAACCGGCGATCTGGACGGGGCGGTACAGGCCTACCTGCGCTGTCTCGAACTCGATCCCGGAGACGGGCACGTGAGGCACCTGCTCGGTCGGGTGCGGCTCCTCCAAGGGGACCGCGCAAGGGCGCTCTTCGACTTCGAGGCGGCGCTGCGCCTGGCGCCGGGTCACTATCAGACCCCCGAGGTCCGCCGCATGGCCCGTCGTCTTCGGGCCCGCGGGGTCGAGCCCGCCGTCGATCCCTGAGCGGTTCGCCGTCTCGATCTCCATCCCCTCCCGATGGAGGTCGACACTCGAGTTCGAGGAGGGCGGTGCGTCGAACGGGAGGTCGGATCCGGTGCCTGTGGCGCGCGCTACCCGAGACTTGGGGTGGAGGAACCCGGGCGATGCACTTCGCCGCGTTCTTCAACGCCGAGATCGGCGATGGCCCGATCGAGTCGACCTTTCAGCTGCCGGACGTACCCGAAGAAAGCGCGGTGGGATAGGGCAAAGGACACCGCCTCTTTGAAGGCGGACGGGCGGCGCACCAAGATCGTGCCCAACAGCGAGATCGTGAACCAGGCCTGCCGCGGGCTGGCGCGCAGCACGGTGTGGTCGAGGATCCGAAGGAAGCGCCGGAGATCCTGTCTTCGGAGGTTCGATCCCCGGCGCGCCAGGCGGCCGCGATGGAGCAGAAACGCGAGCGTTCGCCGGCGGTAGTTCCCGAAGTCATAGAGCTGGTCCACGAGCCACCGGTAGCCTTCGTAGAGCCGACGTTGGCTCATTCGCTCGGGCAGGATGTTCGAGAGAACGAACTGGTCCCCCGTGGTCTCTCGCACCAGGCGCCCGGCGCGCTCGATTCGGTCGTAGAGAGGCGTCTTGGGCATGGCCTGGAGCAGTCCGGTCATCGACACGGGGATGCGCGCATCCTGGATGAAACGAAGCTGCTCCTCGAAGATCAGCTCGTCGTCGTGGTCGAACCCGACGATCATCCCCGCCTGAACCTGGATGCCATAGGCATGGATCCTGCGAACGCTTTCGACGAGATCCCCGCGCAGGTTCTGGTGCTTTTTCGTCTCCCGCAGCGATGCCGTTCGGGGGCTCTCGATCCCGATGAACATCGTCGTGAAG
Organism: Myxococcales bacterium; assembly: GCA_022571825.1. GTDB lineage: Bacteria > Myxococcota_A > UBA9160 > UBA9160 > SMWR01 > JACZXC01. The sequence continues at coordinate 1,380 of JACZXC010000072.1, forward strand.
TGAGCGGCACGCAGGAGTTCCAGCAGCTCTTCGTCCCCGGCCACGTCGAGTGACACCTCGGTATTGAAATCGATCGGGAAGTGGTTGTCTCGGCCCCAGCGGACCATCTCGCGCAACAGTTCCTTCGCCAGTTTCTTGTTGCCAATGAAGTTGTCGTCGACCAGGAACACCTGCTGGGCGCCGAGTCGATGGCACTCGCGGATCTCTGCCATCAGCTGCGCGACGGATTTCGCACGGGGTCGCCGCCCGTAGACGACGATGATGTCGCAGAACTCGCAGTTGAATGGGCAGCCCCGGGTGAACTGGATGGTGAGCGCGTGATAGCGGTCGACGTTGAGTAGGTCGAAGCGCGGCATGGGAGAGAGAGTCATGTCGGGCTTCTCGGAAGCTCGGTACTCGGACTCCCAGCAGCCGGCCTCGAAGTCTTTCAGAAAGCGGGTCCAGGTTTCCTCGGCCTCGTCGACGAAGACCACGTCGCAGTGATTCCGCAGTTCCTCCGGACACAATGACGCGTAGGGCCCGCCCACGACTACGATGCGCCCGCGCTGGCGGAACTCGGCGATGATCTCGAGCATCCTCGGCTTGTGGATGATGTATCCGGTGATGCCCACGATATCGGCTTCCATCTCGTAGTCGATCTCCTCGACGTTTTCGTCGCAGAGAACGACCTCGTGCTCACGCGGCGTGAGCCCGGCGACCGTGGGCATCGAGAGGTTGGGGAAGATGCAGCGCCGTCCCAGGGCGGGAAGGATCTCGTCGTAGGTCCAGAAGCTGGCGGGATTCTTGGGTGTGACCAGGTAGATCTTCATGGTGGATTCGAGTGGGCCGTGGGATCGCGGGGCATTCTACGCCGTATCGGAAGGCCCGGGGGGCTCTAGGTCCGTGAAGCGGGCGATGGGGGTGAGTAGTGGCGTGCCGTCGTGGTGCCAGTCGAAGGGCGGGCTCTGCATGGCGCCCGGTCGACACAGCCGCGAGACGCCGAGATCGGCAAGGCCTCGGGCGAGACGGCGCTCCTGGCCGCCGAAGCCGGCGAGTGCGACGGCGGCCAGGTGAGGACCGAGGGGCCCCAGGGCGTCGAGGAGACCCGCCTCGTCCTGGACCGGGTGGACGCGAACGAAGCGGTGGAGCGGGCTCGGGCGCACCGTCGCGTCGCTTTCGCGCACCACGGTCCAGCCATCGCCGACGTGCAGCGCGATGGGCCGACCCGCAGCGAGGCGCATCTCCGCCTCGGCGCGCTCATGGGAAGTCCGAGCGGCGGCCGCCGGCTCGACGCGTCCACGGGGCAGCCGCGAAGCCAGTCGACCGAGCGAGTCGGCCAGCGCATCGGCGACACGATCCGCCGCTTCGAGGCCGGGACCGATGACGTAGACCGCGATGGGAGACAGACAACCCAGCTGGTCCCACAGCGCGATGTCGAGGGCGAGGCCTTCTGCGGAACAGGCAAGGGCTCTGCCGTGGGTGGCGGTGCTGCCCAGGGCGGCCACCGACACTCGGTGGCCATAACTCACCAGACGGCAACCGGGAGAGACGAGCGCTCTGATTCCCGCGACCGACGCGTCGGAGCCCATCGCCACCACGCAGTCGGCTTCCACCAGGGCACGGCTGCAGGCTCGATCCGAGCCGGGGAAGCTCGCGATTTCAAGGCAGTGTCCGAGCTCGGCATCGGTCTCGGATACCGACCGCGCCACCAACTTTGGCGTGACCGGGTCACGGGAGGAAGGTTTGGCCAACACCGGCGAGCGAAGCATCAGTGGAGCGATCATCGCGAGCACGGTGGGCATCGGAACCTGGCCCGCGAGCACCACCGAGTGGGTTTCGAAACCCGAGACCATACGATGCGCGGTGGAGTCCAGAGCCGCCGGATGCCCCAGCTCGCGCGCCAGCAGTCCGTCCATGGCGGCGCGACTCCAGGTTTCGAAACCGCGGTGGGCGCCCTCGACCACCAATGGCCGCGAGAAACCCGTCGCCTCGGGAAGCTCGGATACCAGAGATCGTCGCCAGGGCGAATTCGGATCGCGCCAGGTATCAACAATGCGTCCGAGAATCGCCAGGGTCTCCCGGGCCGGTCGACGACGAAGCCGGGAGCCGGCCTCGCGCAGCCCGTCGACTTTCTCGGCGATCTCCTCGGGCGTCACGCCGCCGGGCCCGAGAGCAGTGCGTCCGCGGCAATCGAGCATCCCCGCGCCTCGGCCCCCGGCTCCCGGCCGATCACTTCGAAGCCATCGCCGACCCTGCGTCCCAGGTCTTCGGTCTGGAGCGCGAGCACGCTGCCGGTGTTGGCGAGATCGACGATGGTGATGACACCCGATTGGTCCGGGGCCGCGGGTTCACCGGTGTCGGGGTCGACGATCGCGACCCGTGTCCATGGGGGTGGGAGCTTTCGGCGCACCTCATCGGGAAAGCGCAGCACAGAATCATAGAACTGGCTGCCCAGCTCGGTCATGCCATACTGATTGACTGTGCGGGCCGGGGGGACGCCCAGGCTTCGATGCACCCGGGCATAGAGGTCAGAGCGCGAGACCTCCCGGGAGCGACCCTTGAATCCCCCCGTCTCCATGACTCTCGCCGAGTCCGGCAACCGGAGCGTCACTCCGCGCCGTTGCATCTCATCGAGCAGATGCACGAGCGCGAAGGCCGCGCCGCACAGAAGCAGCGGAGTCTCACGGGCCGCGGCGTCTTCCAGCTCCCGGAGCAGTGGGTCGGCTTCCCGTTCCCCATTCGCGGCGTAGAAGTCGCTGCCCGACTCCCCAAACTCCCGGATTGCCGCCGCAAACATGTGGGTGAGCGAGGAGTCCGGGGCCTTCGCCGGCGATGGCGCCAGGGCGACGATCCGTACCCGTTCATCCGCGGCGAGATCCGGCAACAGGAAGCGCCGAAAAGCGGGAAGCAGCGACGTTTCGTAGAGCTCGAGGGTGTCGAGGAGCAGGACTCCGCGCACCGACATCGAGGTGCCGCTGGTGCGAAACCGGTGGACCGTCTCTTCGGCGGGGAAGCAGCGCAGATCCAGCTCCTTGAAGGCCCCCGTCGGAACCGCCGGGATCTCGCGCCAGCTGACCACAGCGTCCGGAGTGCGTCCGCGTCCCTCGCAGAACCGTCGGTAGGGCGCGCAGCGCTCGAACTGGAATGCGAAGAGCTTGAGGGCAAGCCGCTGAAAGCGGTCGTCGTCCCGGCGCCACTCGGATTCGCGCATCCAGGCCAGGATCTCTTGGTCGATCGCTGCCCGCGCCGGGTCCGTCATGCGTCCAGAGCGTCCGCTACTACGTCGAGAGCGAGCTCGAACGTCTCCCACTCGATCGACAGCGGGGGTGTGATGGAGAGCACCCGGCCGTCGTCTCCAGACTGCAGGGCAATCACACCGCGGCGCAGGACGCGTTCGCAGGTTCGGGCGGCCCGCTCCCGCCCGTCGCACTCCACGGCCAGAAGCAATCCACGTCCTCTCACGTCGCGGACTCCCGGCGCACCGGACAGGGACGTTCGCAGGTGGGCCAGGGCCATGGCCCCGTTCTCGGCGGAGCGTTCCACGAGCTTCTCGTCCTCGATCACGGCGATCGACGCCAGCGCTGCAGCGCAACTGGGAGGATGGCCGAGGAAGGTCTGGGTGTGCAGGGCCTCTCCCGCGGACGGCGGCCAGGCGTCCATCACCTCGGCGCGGCCCAGAAGTGCCGAGATCGGCATACCCGACGCCAGTCCCTTGGCGACACAGAGCAGATCCGGAATCACCCCCTCGTGCTCGCAGGCGAACCACCGTCCCGTTCGACCGAATCCGGTATGGATCTCGTCCGCGATCAACAACCAGCCTCGCTCGTCGCACAGACTGCGCAGGTCCGACAGAAAACCGGCTGGGGGGATGCGCTCGCCCCCGCGTCCCTGGATGGGCTCGACGAGCACCGCACCCACCGGTTGACGACTCGCGTCGGCCCTGCGAGCGACGTCTTCGCAATCTCCAAAGTCGGCGAAGGTCGTGGCCTGGGGGAGCCGCGCGGCGAAACGCTCGCGGAACCGCGGATGCCAGGTGGTGTCGAGGGCACCGAAACCCAATCCGTGGTAGGCCCCTTCGAAGGCCACCACACCCGGACGTCCGCTCGCGATCATCGCCGTTTTCAGCGCCGCCTCGACGGCATCGGAGCCCGAGGATCCGAGCAGGCCCCGGCATTCCGATCCCCCCGGATAGTGGCGGACCAGGGCCTCCAGCAGATGCACCTTGACCGCCGCCGGGTGAACGTCGCCCATGGCGTGGAGCAGTCGCTCGGACTGTTCGTGGATCGCATCCACCACGCGCGGGTGCGCATGACCGACGTTGGCGACACCGAATCCGGCCGTCAGGTCGACGAAGCGATTGCCGTCGATGTCCCAGACGTTGGAGCCCGAGGCGCGCTCCCAGAAGATCGGTGCCGACGGCTCGGTGACCGTGACGTTTCGGCTCTCGACCCGGGCCAGTCGCGCTGCGAGATCGAGAGAACGCGGCCCAGGCACCGAGGTGACGAGCGCCGGGGGGAGGGATCCGAAGGCGGCCACGGCGGGGATTGTAGCTGTAGTATCGCGAGCGTGATCGAGGCGGAATCCGTTGCAGCCGATCGCTTTCCGGTGGAACGCGCGACAGCGCGCGGATTCTCTCAAGCCTTCGTGCGGGCGGGCGAGGGCGGGCTCCCGCTGCTGCGCGTTCACGGCTGGCCGGAGACCCGGCGCATCGGGTGGCGCGACATCGCTTCCCTCGCCGACGCGGGATTCGAGGTCATCGTCCCGGATCTGCGCGGCTTCGGTGACAGCCAGGCCGGGCCCGACGGCTTCCAGGATGTCGTTTCCCCCAGCCGGGACCTGCATGCCCTGGTTCGCGATCCTCTGGGTCTCCGCTCGGTGGTGGCGATCGCGGGCAGTCTGCGGACACGCCCACCTCGCGACGTTCTCGACACCTTCCTGCGCGTCGGCACCTTCGCCGACGGGGCGAAATTCCGCGCCAGCCTGGGCACCTACGAGAGCGCCCTGTCGGACCGGAGGGCGGAACAGAGGTTCTCAGACCGGGTAGGGCCCGTTCGCCTGCGCGGTGCGGGTCACTTTCTTCAGTGGGAGGCAGCGGAGCTTCCAAACCATGCGATCCGCGGAATCTATGGAGATCTCCTCGAGGGCGGAACCGACACCCGTGCGCGCGAGGAGGTTTTCGTGGCCCTGGGCTCGAATCTCGGTGAGCGCGAGGTACATCTGGCCGGAGCCGTCTCGGCCCTGCGTCGCCTGCGCGGTGCCCATCTGTTGGAGGTGTCTCCCGTCTACGAGACCGACCCCGTGGGCCCCCCCGAACAGGGCCCCTATCTGAACGCGGTCGCGCGGCTGCGCGTGTCACTCGCGCCCCGCGCACTGCTCCACCGGCTTTTGGAGATCGAAGCTGCGGCGGGGCGGGTGCGGAGTGAGCCCAACGCCCCCCGCACATTGGATCTGGATCTCCTTTTCTACGGCGAGCGTGAGCTCGACGAGCCGGGGCTCCGCGTGCCGCACCCGCGATTGCACCAGCGCGCCTTCGTGCTCGAGCCCCTGCGCGATATCGCACCGGACTGGATCCATCCCACCTTGCACCGACGGGTCGAGGATCTCGCGGAGCGCGTGCGCGAGCCCACGGCGGTTCGTCGCCGCGAATAATTCCACACTGATAGAGTCAGGATTAGCGGTGCGTGAGACTTCTCGTTCGGATACAGTCGCTCTGGAATGGCGATGACCGCAGCCGCCGAACGGCCCAAAAGGCGAGAGAATCCGGGCATTCAACGCTTCATCTCGGGGGGTAGGGCCGAGTCGTTGAGCGCCGAGGAAATCCTCGGTTGGGGACTGGAGAATTTCCATCCTCGGATCGCGCTGTCGTGCTCCTTCGGAGCCCCCGAGGGGATGATCCTTCTCGACTTGATGCACCGGATCCAACCGGCGTCCCGGGTGTTCGTGCTCGACACCGGCCGTCTGCCCCAGGCGACCTACGACCTGATCGATCGAGTCCGGGATCGCTACGGCAAGTCCGTCGAGGTGATCTTCCCGCGGGCCCGGGACGTGGAGTCGATGGTGCGAGAGAAGGGCTTGAACCTGTTCTTCGAATCCGTGGAGAATCGCCAGCTCTGCTGCCGCATTCGGAAGGTCGAACCCCTGAACCGATATCTCCACGATCTCGACGCCTGGGTGACCGGACTTCGGCGGGACCAGAACGTGACCCGCGCCAATACACCCAAGATCGAAATCGATGAGTCCCACGGTGGGATCGTGAAGATCAACCCGATCGCGGACTGGTCGAGCGACCGGGTTCTCGAGTACGTCGGTGACCGCGGGATTCCGATCAATCGACTCCATTCCCAGGGCTATCCCTCGGTCGGCTGCGCCCCCTGCTCCCGCGCCATTGTGCCCGGCGACGATCCCCGGGCGGGGCGCTGGTGGTGGGAGGATCCCGAGACCCGAGAGTGCGGCATCCATACCGGAGAGGAGGAGGGAGGCTCGGGCATTTGATCCACCGTCGCGATCTGCTCGGAGCCGGTCTGGGTCTGCTGCTGTCTCCAACGGCGATCTTCGCGCGCCCGCGGCATCCCCCTCTCGCACTCCGGCCTCGCACGCACCCGCGTCGGAACCACCCGTTTTGCAGACTGGCGTTGGCGCCCGAGACCGAGCGCGAGCTCGCGAAGAGCCGCTACGTCTACATCAGTCCTCTGGGTTTGGACGGCGCCGAAAGCCGCTGCCACGGAGAAGTCTGGTACGGATGGATCGACGGTGCCGTCGTGATCATCACGAAGGCCACCACGTGGAAGACGCGCAGTCTGGGCCGTGGCCTCGATCGCGCGCGGATCTGGGTCGGCGACCATGGGCGTTGGAAGCGTACCCTGGGTCGCAACCATGCGTTTCGGTCCGGGCCGAGCTTCACGGCCAAGGCCTCGATCATGCGGGACGCGAAGCTATTCGATCGACTGCTCGAGCGCTTCGAGACCAAGTATCCCGACGAGATCGGAAACTGGCGCGACCGGATGCGCGCCGGATTCGCCGATGGTTCTCGCGTCCTGATTCGCTACGGGCCCGAATCGGCCGGCCCCTCCCGCACGTAGTTGCACAGGCGACCGACGCGACCGATCTCCACCTCGACCACGTCGCCGTCGCGCAGCCACCGCGCCGGGCGACGCGCAGCCCCCACCCCGGCGGGATTTCCCGACAGGATCACGTCGCCGGGCTCCAGCGTCATCAGATCGGAGGCGAAGGCGATGAGCTGGGCGACGGAGAAGTGCATCTCCTTGGTGGACCCGGATTGGCGTTCGTCTCCGGAAACCAGGGTGCGGATCGCGAGGTCCTGGGGATCGGGAATCTCATCGGCGGTGACCAGGGCGGGGCCGAGAGGAGCGAACGTGTCACACGACTTCCCGATGAAGCGCTGGCCCCGGACGTTCTGGAAGTCGCGAGCCGACACGTCGTTCGCCACGCAGTAGCCCGCGACGTAGTCCAGGGCATCCTCCGCGGAAACGCGGTGTGTTCGACGCCCGATCACGACGGCCAATTCGCCCTCGATGTCGACGCGGGAGCTGGCTGCGGGGATCCGGATCTCGTCCTCGGGTCCGATCACGGCAGACGCCGCCTTGAGGAACAAGACCGGCTCGGTGGGCGGCGTCGCCGACCCTCGCTCGGCGGCGTGATCCGGGTAGTTGCGCACCACCCCGAGGATCTTTCCGGGCCGGGGAACTGGGGCGCAGAGACGAATCTGCCGGCGTGGCTCGACGAGTCCGGCCCGAAGCACGTCGGGGGCGTCATAGTGACCGAGGGAGTCGACGACGAACTCCAAGGCGCGGCGCGCGGCCTGTAGAGATCGCGGAAGCTGGTTCAAGAACGTGAGCACGTTCGAGGGCAGAAGCGAGTCCGCTTCCGCCTCCGGGGCCCCGACGTCGTCGAAGGCGAGCCTCACGGCGAGGGCGCGATTGAGATCGACGACGGCGCCCTCCTGAGGACCGGCGGGGATGATCGCGCCCAGGCGTCGCGCACCGGGTCGATGCGCCTCGAGAGATTCTAAGCCGAGGGCCGCGTTCCCCATCGAGGTCGGGACCCAATCCGAGTGCGTCGAGTCACCGGCCGCGTCGTTGCTGATGCGCTCGAAGGTGACGATCTGCATTGCCGATCTCCCCGCCGCGACGCGACGAGTCTTCTGAGCCAGCGTCGGCTACGGAGTCGCAACCGACGTGCAGAGCAGCGGCAGAAACCAGCCCAGCGGCTCGGGGGTCCGGGCGCTTTCCGTCAAGATCCTCCGCCGATTGGGCGATACGCAGTAGGTGCGACGGAGAGTACCACGAAGGTCTGGATGCGGACCGCGGTGACCATCGCGGGATCGCTGTGCCTGGCGGCCACGCTGGCTCTGATGTCGCCCGGGGTGAGGTTAGCGCGCGCCGACGCCGCCGCGGCGGGGTTCGTCTCCGCAGCCGAGTCGGGTCCCGTCTGCGAGGTGAAGCCCCCGGCGGCCCGTGCCGAAGTGGCATTGGCGCCGCACCGGGGCCGACTGGCGCGCAGGGCGTCTCGTTCGGGTCCGGGCATGCTCAACAATTCCGGCTACAACTACGGGCCCGGTAGCCTCGAGGCCTTGCGCCTCCCGATGCCCCCGCTGCCGACACGCGAGCCGCGTCGCTAGGATTACACCACTTCCGGGGATCCGCGCGTCCCATCATCCGGCTCGCCCCCCCTCTTGAGCCCCGTGCTGGGCCCCTGACTCAGCTGGCTTGCGCGCGCCCGCCGG
>JACZXC010000073.1 GCA_022571825.1 Myxococcales bacterium
TTCAAGTGTGAACCGCCAGACCTCGGCCTCATCGCTGTTGCGCCTGAAGCGCGTTCCAATCGCCGTCCAACACTGATGAGACCCCCGGTTGTCAAGAGGCACACGTCTCTCGTGCGCCCGAATGGGATCGGCTCCCGTGAACGGGTGGAGCAGGGGTTCCGTGCGGGCCCAGCGAAGTGAGCGCTTGGCGAACCGCGTCAGCAGACCGAGTCCCGCGCCGGGCTCGCAAACTCTTCAACGGTGTAGCGGTCGAAGCGAAGCGTCGCGGACCAGTAGTCCCGGGGAAGGCCCGCCTTGTGCTTGAGCTCCTCCAGAAACCGCTCCGGCGACGACATGCCTTTCCAGACCGAGGGAAGGAAGGTGCTGCGGGTCGAGCCCTCGCGGAGCACGAGGCCGTCGACACCGGGGCGCAGCGCCGCCAGCAGGTCCGCCTCCGAGGCCACCGGCAGCGGTTGGAGGGGACCCAGGATCGATAGGTGGAAGTCGAGGCGGGAAACTTCGGCAGCCTCGAGGGGGGGGAAGCGCGGGTCGCCGAAGGCGGAGCGATGGGCATTGTTCGCCACGTCCACGACCAGCGGATCCACGGCCTCCAGGCTTCCGGTGCAGCCTCTCAGGGCGCCCTCGATCCGAAGCGTGACGAAGCTGGCGCACGGGGTCCGCAGCTCCGGCGCGTAGTCCTCCGGGTTGATCGCCGGTGGGCGACCGGTGCGCACTCCGTGGTCCACCGACCCCCGCGCCACGGCGAGGAGAATCTCGCGCCGCTCGCGCTTCGAATCGGCTACGGCCGTTTCAAGCCAGGGCATAGGCGCCGTAACCCACGACCGAGTCTCGGGGTCCGGCCGTGTCCCCGGAGTTCCGCACGTCGATCGTGCGCGCGCGCAGGCCGCGGCGCTGGGCCACCAGCAACAGGCCCTGGACCGGGATCCGCCCGCAGGCCTGCTCAACCTCGATGCGGTCCGGCGCGAGGGCTTCGATCGCCTCACTGGTGGCGGCGTCCATGCGCTGCGCCGTCGCGTACTCGCTGTAGTGGCTGAGATCGGTGCTCACCACGACCAGGGTCTCTTCGCCGCCCCAGAGGCAATCGAATACCTCGGCCACCGCCTCCGGATCCGCATCGCCGACCACCAGGGGCACCAGGACGAAGTCGTCGAGAATCGTCTGAAGGAACGGCAGGTGAACCTCCAGGCTGTGTTCGAGGGCGTGGGCCGCGTCGAAGACCCGAACCTGGGGAAGCTCGAGGACTCGCTCCAAGGCATCGCGGTCCAGCGGTACCTCGCCCAATGGCGTGGCGAAGGCGTCCACCTCGGGCGCCGCCAGGCCCGCGACGGCAACGCGGTGGGCGGGGCCGAGCAGCACGACCCGCTGGATCGCGTCGCGTCCCCGGGCGATGCGCGCGTAGGCCGAGGCGGCGATGGGTCCCGAGTAGATGTAGCCGGCGTGGGGGGCGATCAGGGCCTTCGGCGTCGCGGCCCCTTCGCCCGCGGTTTCGGCGTCCGCCAGGTAGCCGCGCACCGCGGCGCTCAGCTCCGCGCGGTTGCCGGGGTAGAACGAGCCGGCGACGGCCGGCGGTCGAATCCGTTCCATGGCTAACCGTACACGAGGAAGCGGGCGCGTTTGCCGCGACCTTCGGCTCTGGCCAGGGCGGAGGCCACGAAGCGGCGAGCAGCGTCGACGGCGGGGCGCAGGGGTTCGCCCTGGGCCAGGCCCGCCGTGATGGCAGAGGCCAGCGCGCAGCCGGTTCCGTGAACCGGGGTGCCGCCGACGCGTTTTCCCTTGAGCCAGTGGAAGACGACTCCACCGCCCTCGCGCACCGCCAGCAGGTCGTCTGGAGGTCCGTCCCGATGGCCGCCGGTCACGAGGACGGCCCCCGCTCCGAAGTTGACGACGAGCCCGGAGGCGGCCGCCTCCACCCCCTCCTCGGTGGAGACATCGCTTCCCGAAAGTGCCTCCGCCTCCGGCAAGTTGGGGGTGACGATCGCCGCCCGTCCCATCAGCAGCTCGAGGCTGCCCCAGGCGCGGCGTTCGAGCAGCGCGGACCCATCGCTCGACCAGAGCACGGGATCGATCACGATCGGTACCCGTTGCAGCGGTTTTTCGTTGAGCTCGTTCAGGCCGAGCTCGACGTTGCGCGCTACATCGTCCGTGGCGAGCATCCCGATCTTGATCGCGTCCGGGGTGATGTCGCGGAGCAGGGTGCGCAGCTGCTCGAGCACCACGGAAGGGAACGCCGGGAGAACCCGATGTACGCGTTCGGTGTCTTGAATCGTGAGTGCGGTGACCACTCCGGCTCCATGAACGCCCAGCGACCGAAAAACCTGAAGATCCGCCTGGAGACCCGCGCCGCCCGTCGGATCCGACCCTGCGATGGTCAGTGCAACTCGCACAATCACCGATGGTAAGGTCGTCCACCGTGCTGCGCATCCCGAAGCGTGTTGGCCGGGCCGGGCTCGCCCTGGTCGCTGTCCTCGCGTGCGCGTCGTTCGGAACGACCCCCGCCGGCCGAGCCGAAGGTCGCGCGCCGAGCGTGATCCTGATTTCTTTCGATGGCACCCGGTGGGACGACGTTCCGGCCCCCGAGCTTCCCGCGTTCTCGGACGTGGTTCAGCACGGAGCCGCCGCTGCGCGCCTGATTCCGGTCTTCCCGACCAACACCTTTCCCAACCACGTGACTCTGGTGACGGGCGTCGCACCCGAGGTTCACGGCATCGTGTCCAACGTCTTCCTCGATCCCGAACGGGGCTTGTTCCACTATGGCGACGACCCGAGCTGGATCGAGGTCGAACCGATCTGGTCGATCGCGGCGCGGCAGGGGGTCGCTTCGGCCTCCTTCCACTGGGTGGGGTCGGCGGGAACCTGGAGAAACGGGGGCGGACCGCGGTACTGGAAGCCCTTCGACGGCGGCACGCCGGAGCGGGAGAAGGTCGACCAGATCCTGGCGTGGCTGGATCTCCCTCGGGATCGGCCGCGCCTGGTGACCAGCTGGTTTCACGGTGTCGATACGCCAGGCCACGCCGACGGTCCCGACTCGGAGTCGGTACGGCGCGCGCTTCGTCAACAGGACCGAGCTCTGGCTCGCTTGCTGAAGGGATTGCGCCAGCGCGGCGCCCTCGCCAGCACGACCTTGATCCTGGTGTCGGATCACGGCATGGCAGCGGTGGAGCGACACGTCGATCTCGGGGCCGCTCTTCGGAATGCGCAGATCGGGGTCCGGGTCTTGGGGGCGGGAGGCTTCGCAATCCTGTCCCTCGGCCCCGGTGCATCGGATCTGGCCCCGGCGCTCGCGGTGGCCCGGAGCCTGGGCCTCGAGGCCCATTCGAGAGAGGGAGCGCCCTCTTGGCTGCGCCTCGGCCATCCCCGCTTTGGGAGCGGTGTGGTACTCGCCCCCCCGGGCACGGCGATCCAATCGTCCGGTCGATCGAGCCCTGCCATGCGCGGAGCCCACGGCTACCGTCCTGAGATGCCCGAAATGGGCGGGCTCTTTCTCGCCTTGGGACGCGGAGCGCGACCGGGAACCAAGCTCGGCGAGGTCCGGGCGGTGGATGTGGCGCCTACGGTGCTCGCACTCCTGGGCCTATCGGTTCCCGGATGGATGGAGGGGGCACCGATCGCCGAAATGATTCCATCCAGGGTTCGGGCCGGTGGCGCGGCGGTCGGGGGGAGCATGCGGTGAGAAGAATCGGTGGTATCGGTCTCGCGATCGCTCTGGGCACCGGATTCGTCGGGGGTGCGACGGGCGCCCAAGAAGCGAACCAGCCTGTGACCTGGTACGCCCAGGCCCTGATCCGCAGCGAGGGGACACTCCAGGTGACGTACTACTGGTCGAAGGGTCGGAAGCTGCGTGTCGAGACGGTGATCGGGTGGCACCGGGTGGTGAACCTCGTCAACGGAGATACCTACTATGCCTATGACGTTCCGACGCAAAAAGGTGTCGCGATCCAGCGAGCAAAAACGGCCCTCGCCGATGACGCCTCCGGGGCGCGTCCCTTCGGCCAGGAGCTGGAGCTCCTACTGGCCCAGGGTGCCGAGGCGGTGGGAACCCAGACGATCATGGGTGCGCCCTGCGATCTCTACCGCGTGACCGATAGGGCTGGGAAACGCGAAGTCTGCGTCTCGCAGGACGAGCATCGCCTTCCCCGGCGTACCGAGAACTACCTGCGCGCGACAGGAGTCAAGTTCTACACGGACTATGTCGACTGGCTGCGCGGAGTCCCGATTCCGGATTCGTTCTTTGAGCCCGAGGCGGGTATCCAGCTCGAGCACTACACTCTCGAGGAGTTCCTGATCAAGTCGGCACGCGAAGGGGCGCAGAGTCCCGCGCCGCTGATGTTCAACGATCTCCTGCACGGCCGGGCCGGGGTCACCGATCGCGATTGAATCAGTGCGGGTTCGAGGCCCAGGTGATGCTGGCGTCGGCGAGGGGCTTGCTCTCGGCGAAAATCGCGAGCTGGCGGGTCACCTGACCCGCGAGGTTTCGAAAGGCCTCGGCCGCGGGGGCGTCATACCCGCGGTGCGATCAATTCGATCACGTTGCCGTCGGGATCCTGAACCCACATCTGGCCCCGTGCGGCGCTGGTTTCCATCACCTCCAACCCACTCGACTTCAGATGCTCCAGGACCTTCGCGTAGTCGTCGATGGCGAATGCGCTGTGATTGGCCAGCGGTGAGATCGCCGTTGGGTGGCCGCCAACGTCCGCGCCTTCGGGGGTCGCGATCAGATGGATCTCGGCTTCGCCGGCCCGGTACCAGATCCCCGCCAGCCCCAAGTCCGGTCGAGGAATCGACTGCAGGCCCAGAATGTTCTGGTAGAAGTGCCGGGAACGCTCGAGGTCGGCCACGGCAAAGGAAACGTGGTGAACGCGCTTCGCGATCATGGGGGCTCCTCTCAGTGTCGCGCCAGTGGTGACCGCGGCGTCCGCTTCCGTCGCGAATTCAACCGGCGACCTCAGGACCGGGACGAGGCGAGATCGAGCACCCCCCAGTAGCCAGTGGTCACGAGCGCCTGGTCGAGGGCTCCCCGTTCGGCGAGGATCCGGTGCAGTCGGGGGAGGTTGTAGTGGGGGACCCTCATCAGCAAGTGGTGCTCGAGGTGAAAGTTGACGCGGTTGGGTGCGATCAGCAGCCGCTCCCACCAGCGCGCCCGGGTGGTCCGCGTGTTGAGCAGATCACTCGAGGGATCCGGCACCATCGAGTGCTCGGCGATCGACCGAATCCGCATGGCCAGGCTGTAGCTGGTCAGCCACGCCACGACCCACAAGAGGTAGAGCGCGGGGTGACCGAAGGCAGCCAGGATCCCGAACAGGATCCCGTTGGTCAGGAGCACGCCGCGCAGGCTCCGTACCCCGGCTTCGTCGCGACGGCGGACCCGCCCCTGGCTCCAGCCCAGGTCACGCTTCAGTGTGACCTTCGCCCGCTTCCATCCGGTCTGTCCCGAGAGGTCGCGCCAGATCTTGCGTCGCAGACTGGCACGGGTCACGGGGAAGGGTGTCACGAGTCCCAGGTCGGGGTCGTCGTCGGTCCAGGTCCGCGCGTGGTGCTGGAGGTGGTACGGGCGGTAGGGATGAAGATCGCCCCACACGGGGTAGGCGCTCAGCCAGTTTCCGAAGCGGTCGTTCCACGTCTCGCTGCGGAAGAGCGTGCGGTGAGCCGCCTCGTGCATCAGCACGGCGAATCCGAGCTGCCGACCCCCGATGACGAAGATGGCGAGCACGACACTCAGGGGATTCGGCCAGGCCGCGACGAGAGCGAAGGCCGCCGCCACCAGGCCCCAGTTGACCGCCAGCGACCCCCAGGATCGAAGGTCGCGAAGCTCGAGCAGCGACCGCCGCTCGGCCTGGGTCAAAACCGCGCGCCAGGGCGCTCGCTCGCTCGCCCCTTCGATTCGAGCACTCATCGAATCCCTCCCGTGGCCGCGACCCAGTCTCCGGTCGCCTCCCCCAGCCGCATGTCGGCGGGGGTTCTGAGGTGTGGCACGCCAAAGCTCGCCAGGAAGTCAGCCCAGCATTCCCGCCCGAGGCCGTCGTAGCGTCGCATGGCCTCCAGGACTCGGTTGCGGGGCGCGGCGGGGGCGATGGGTTCCGGGAGCAGCGGGTCGAGCGCGAGCTGACGGATGATCTGCCCTCCGAGCAGAAAGGATTCCGCCATGGCTCGATCTCGGGGAAGTCGGTGCAGTCGGCCCTCGCTCGCAATCAGGGCCCGATGGCTCTGTTCGTAAGCCCGGGCCAGGGCCGCCCCGTCCCAGAGGGCCATGGCTCGGGCCTCGGTTGCCGCGTCCAGCTCGCGCAGGGAAAAAACCAGGGCCCCCGGCGCCAGCCCGAGTTGCCGCAGCTGCTCCCGGACGCCGGCGATTCCGCCACGAAGATTGGCCGGGCGCAGCGCGAGATCGGCCTCGAGCCAGCGGAACCCCAGAAAACGCAGTGCCCGGGGGTTCTTTTGCCGCGACCGAGGGGCGCGGGCCGGTGGGCGGGCGGCGCCGTGGACTCCAACCCATTCGCGGTGCCAGGGGATCTGGGCGTCCTCGATTCGGCGCCAGGAACGGATCCGCTGGTTCACGGCATCGGCATCGGGTCCGAGGCGGTAGCGTCCGCGTTCGTCCCGCTCCACCAGCCCGGAGCCCAGGAGGCGGACCAGCGCGACTCGGACACTGTTTCCGGCGATCCCGAATAGGTTGCCGGCCGCCACCAGGGCCCGGACGGGCATGGAGCCTCGCCGCAGGCTGGAGAGGAGGTCGAGGATCAGACTCTTGGGCCGGGGCGGCACGGCCAGATATTACTTAATTGTTCTCGTTATGCAATCATTTGTAATATCAGCCGAACAGAGACCGGTGGAACATTCGCAGCAGCACCGCCAGGCCGATCCCGAGCACGAGGGCCCAACGCATCTCGCCCAATCCGCGCAGCCGATCGGCGCCGCTGAAGGGAAGGAACGGAGTCCCCGCCTCGAAGTTCCGGAAGGCCTCGCCCGCGGTCTGGAGCTTGCGCTGATCCTGGTGCCAACTGCCCAGGACGGCGAATACCGGGAATCCGCCGAAGAAGGCCAGCTCCGCGGCGTTGACCGGGGTCATGACCAGGTGCACCAGGCCGAATAGGCCGGCGGCCATGAAGACGGGATGCCTCGTGATGCGGAACGCCCCCGCCACCTGGGCCTTCCCCGGCATCATCGAGGCGGGACTCGGGCGCAACAACCCGCCCACCAGCAGCGCCAAGCTGGTGCCCATTCCCCCATAGCCGAGCCAGCGCACCGCCGGCGATCCGCCCAGGAACCAGAGCAACGGTCCCGCGTGCTTGTTTCCGAAATAGACCGAGACCATCGGTACGAAAAGAATCAGGGCGATCAGCGAGTAGATGCCGAGAAAAGCTCGGTCGCCCAGGGCGGAGACGAGGCGTGGTCTCCAGCGAACACTCGAAAATGTCATGTGCGTAACGGCGAACGCGATCCACAGCGAGAGAATCGTGGTGGCGGCGCCCATCTCGCGCCCTCCTTCGGCGACTTCCGGTTCGTGTCCGGCGAACCGCAAGGCCCGCGAACCCGCTGGTGCGCCCAGTCTATACCGCACCGGGGTGGTGGATCGCATACGATGCGAGCGTCGTGTCGCGACCCGTGCTCAAGCGGATCACCGCTCTGCTCATCCCTTCCCTCGTCTTCGTTGGCCTCTACCTCCGCGCACTGGACTACGAGTTCGTCTGGACGGATTTAGGAGAGATCGAGCAGGGCTCCCTGGTCCGTCGGACAGACCGGATCCTGGATGCGTTCTCGGAGCCGATGCACGGGGATCTCGACTTTCGACTGGCGGGGGTGCCCCAGTCGTTCTACCGGCCACTGCAAGTCGCTCTGGTCAGCTTGATCCACGCTCGTCACGGCGCCACGCCCCGCTATTACCGCGCCGCGAATCTCGCAATCGGCGCCGCGACCGCCCTTCTCTTCGCGGCGTTCGCGCAGCTGCTGTTCCAGCGCGTCGAACTCGCCGTTCTGGCGGGCTTGATATTCGCGGTGCATCCGGGTGGAATCGAGGTCTATGTCTGGATCGCAGGACTCTCCTCCGCCCTTGCGAATTTCTTCGTCGTGGGAAGCGTGCTCGCGGCTGCCCTCGCCCTCCGCGCCGACCGTCCCGGCCCCGGCGCGGCGCTAGTCGGGCTCTCCGCCGCGACGTTCGCGCTGGGTCTGGCTTCCAAGGAGCACGCGGTGGTTACCCCGGTGCTGGTGCTGGTGTGTGCTGCGAGCCTCGGTGTCCTGGAACCGCGGGGGGGTCGCCAGCCGCGAGGTCGGCGATCTTTTCTCTCGACCACCGCAGGCCTGCTCCTGGTGCAGGGCTCGATCGCCCTCGCCTATGTCGCCTGGTGGCGCCCGCGGGTCTTGGGCAGTGCCTTCACCGGGGCCCCACTCATCGGGGGCCACCTCGATCTGCAATGGTTCAGCAGTGCAGCCCTGGTTCCTCGCAATCTGCTCTGGCTCGTCTTTCCCCTGCACTCGACCACGAGCGACGTAGTTCGCGTGGTCTCCTCGATGGCCGATCCCATGGTTTGGATGGGAATCGTGCTCGCCGCCGTCTCGCTGATCGGGTGGTTCGTGCTTCTGCGTCGGGGACACGTCGTCGCGGCCCTGGGCCTCGCCTGGGTCTGGATCGCCTACATTCCCACCTCCGGAGTGGTGCCGCTTCTCCACGCGCGGGCCGAACGCAACCTGTGCCTCTCGATATTCGGCGCAGCGCTTCTCTGGCCCGCCGCGATCGCCCCGCTGCTGCGGATGCCGGGGCCGAGTCTGCGGCGCGCGATCACCGTCGCCCTGGCTTTTCTCCCGGTCCTCGTCCTCGCAGAGCGCGCCTGGGCCCGGACTCCGGATTGGCGGTCGAATCTCGAGCTCTTCGAGCGCGACGTGAGTCGCGACCCCCTGTATCGCGAGGGCATGTACCAGCTTGGGGCAGCGCTGTTCGAAGCGGGTCGCGCCCCCGAAGCCAAGCGGCACCTCGAAGCGCTGCTCGCAATCGGCCCGCGGTTCGCCGGCCATTGGAGCTACCTGCGCATGCCGGACTCCTACGAGCTCTATTGCTGGATCAATCGGGCGGCGGGCCGGGCCGAGGACACCGTGGGTCTGCTCGACGGGCGATTCGGCGGCCGTCTCGTCTCGGCTGAAGCAATGCCGGGATTTTCTTTCTGCGTGGGTTTGGCCCTGGAGGCCTCCGACCGGTTCGAGGAGGCGATCGACCTCTACACCCGTCTGATCCCCGTGGGCGACCCGCGGGCCCGTGCCCTGTTTACCGTCGGCATCGCGCGCTGCCACGCCACCCTGGGGCGCCTCGCCCAAGCGAAAGAGTGGTTGACCCAGGTGGATAGCACCGGGGTTCGGGATCCGACCCTGGACTCGGAGATCCGGACCGTGCGTCGGCTGATCCGGCGCGCCAGCCGGCCCGCCGGGCGGCGCCGGACCCCATCTCGCTGATTGGGCTTGGTGCCCTCGGACCCCCTGCGTATAGTGGCGGCCGCGATGGCGAGGGACTACGAGCAGGTCTACGCGGCATCACTTCGCGATCTCCGCGCGTTCTGGGCGAAGGCCGCCGAAGACGTCGAGTGGCTACGGCGATCGCGGGCGGTCCTCGACACGTCGCAGCCTCCGAAGACGCTCTGGTTTCCGGGCGCGATGCTCAATACCTGCTCCAACGCCCTGGATCTGCACGTCGCAAGCGGTCGGGGTGAGCAGACCGCCCTGATCTACGACAGTCCGGTCACCGGAACCGTGCGACGGTTCAGCTACCGGGAGCTCTGCGAGGAAGTCGCGCGTTTCGCCGGTGTGCTTTCCGACCTCGGCGTCGAAAAAGGGGATCGTGTCCTCGTGTACATGCCGATGGTTCCCGAGGCGGTGATCGGCATGCTGGCCTCGGCTCGGTTGGGGGCGGTGCACTCCGTCGTGTTCGGCGGGTTCGCTTCGAACGAGCTGGCCCAGCGCATCCAGCACGCCGCACCGAAGGTGGTTCTCTCCGCGTCCTGCGGCCTCGAACCGGGCCGAATCGTCGCGTACAAGCCGCTGCTCGACCGCGCGATCGAGATGGTTCATGAAAAACCCGAGCACTGCATCGTGCTCCAGCGTCCCGAGCTGAGGGCCGAACTGA
>JACZXC010000444.1 GCA_022571825.1 Myxococcales bacterium
CCAGGAGACGACTCACGAACCCCTCGATCTCGAACCGGGGGCGGGCCTGCTTGCCATTGCAGACGGGACACGCGGGAACCGGCTCCAGCGCCCGATGGTTCGACGCCACGGATCTGATGGGTCGGTCGTAGAGTCCCGCGCCCTTCAGGAAGGCACCTCCTGCAGCGTCGCCTTCGCCGCCGCGGATCGAGCCGGCAAAGATCAGGCAGATGCCCCGGGCGAGCAGCGCGAGATATCGTAGGCCGTTGGTGAGCGACGAGCATCCCATCGCGAGGCGAGAGCACCTCGCCCTCGGCTGCGGTTTTCTCGCGGTCTGCATCGTGGTCGCCGGGCTGGCGATGCGCCAGCTGGAGGTGCCGGGCCTCAACTACGACGAGGTCATCCAGGCCGAACCGGCCCGACAGTTCCTGCGGGCGGACGGGCGTCCCTCCGAGATTCCGGGACTCGAGAGCGCCCGCTGGCTCGGGCGTTGGTTCCCCCTGATGACTCAGCCCTATATGGGTGCTCTGAAGAGCCAGGCGCTGATCCCGATCTTCGCCGCCTTCGGGGCCACGCCGACCAGCCTGCGGCTCACGACGCTGGCCTGGGGTCTTCTGGGAGTGCTGCTGGCGATGTTGTGGGCGCGGCGGCTCCTGGGGCTCCCGGTGGCGCTGTTGACGGGCGCGTTCGTCGCCTTCGACCCGAGCTTTGTCTTCGTGAGCCGCCACGACTGGGGTTCGGTCGCGCTCGCGCTCATCTGTCGCTGCGGCGGCCTCTATTTCGGCTTCTCGGGCTGGACGGGGCGAAGCGCGGCCCGGCTCTTCCTCGCGGGGCTGCTTCTCGGTCTGGGCCTCTACAACAAGATCGACTTCGGAATCTTCCTGGCAGCGGCGGGAGTCGGCCTCGCGGTGGCGGCGACCGCGGCGACGCGAAGAGCCCTGATCTCCCCGCGCAGGGGCCTGCCGGTCGTCCTGGGCTTCGCCCTGGGTGCAGCCCCGATGGCGATCGCCCTGAATGGGGCGGTGCGCGCGTCGCGCGCCCTGATTCGGCGCCGCGGTGGTGCCGCCACCGACTGGAGTGAGAAGCTCCACGCCGTCGAGACCACCCTCGACGGCTCCTATTTTCACCGACTCATGCTCTCCGGCGGAAGCTTCGAGGACATGTTCGACGTCGAGGCCGCGGCGGCCGGCCCCTTTCTGTGGATCTTCCTCGCCAGTGTCGTTTTCTTGGGGATTCGGTCCTGGACCCGATGGCGGCGCGGTCTGGGTGGGGACGACGCAGCCTCGCGAGGGGGTTCGTTCCTGCTCGTCACCACTGTGCTGTCGCTGGCCGGAATGCTGCTGATGCCCGGCGCCGACCGTATCCACCACGTCTTGAACGCCTACCCGTTTCCCCAGCTCACGGTGGCAATGGCCGTGATCGAGCTGTGGCGTCTGGGTGGCGAGCGCAGCGCGCTTTCGGATGCGTCCCGGGCGGGAAGGGCCCTGCGCGGAGCGGCCGTCGTCACCGCCGGTTGCGTGCTGGCCGGGGGTCTGTGGGTGAGCCTGCGGACCCTGGATACGCTTCGGGAAACCGGCGGTCGAGGCCGCTGGTCCGACGCACTCACGCGCTTCGCCGTGGACCTCGAGAATCGGCCCCGCGCCGTGGTGGTGAGCCTCGACTGGGGGCTCGACGGGCCGATTCGGTTCACGGCGCCGGACCATCGATTCGTCGAGCCGATTTGGAAGCTGCAAAAGGCCCGGCGGCGCGGGGAGACCTGGAGCCAAGACGGGACGGCCCACCACGAGTACCTTCTCTACGAGGACCCATTCGCGCTCTTCGACTTCGGTGCCTCGTTCCTGGATGCGGTGCGGGGGCTACCACCGGGTTCCGCGACCATCCACCGCCACCTCGACCGCCGTGGCGACCCGGTCTTTCTCTCGGTGCGCTTTCGGGGACCGCATCGGCTGGTTTATCGTCGCGGATTCGAGGTACACCTGCGGTGAGCGCGATTGTGATTCGGGCGATCGACCACGTCGTGCTGCGCGTCTCCGACCTGTCGCGCTCGCTTTGGTTCTACTGTGACGTGCTCGGGTGCGCGGAAGAGCGGCGGATCGACGAGGCCGGCCTGGTCCAGCTGCGAGCCGGAGCGGGATTGATCGACCTGATCGATGCGACCGGGCCCCTGGGCCGGCTCAGCGGACCGGGCGGCCCCCCCCACGCCGAGGCCGCCCGGAACATGGACCACTTCGCCCTATTCCTGGCCGAGTTCGATGAGTTCGCGATTCGAGCCCGGCTTCGGAAGTACGGCATCGATGCCGGGGAAGTCGAACTGCGGTACGGCGCCCGGGGCATGGGACCCTCGATGTACATCCGCGACCCCGACGGCAACGTGGTGGAACTCAAGGGACCCGCGACGGGGAAGTGAACCACGGCCCGAGAGACTCGGATCGGCTCTCGGCCGGTCACCCCAGCTCGAGATTGGCGTAACGCACGAGAACGGTCTTCACGCCGACCCGGTCGAAGCGAATTCGAAGCTTCTGTCCCGGACCGGATCCCGCGACCGCGAGAATCACCCCGGCACCGAAAACCGGATGCCGGACCCGCAACCCCGCCGCCACGACCGGCTCGGCCTGCCC
>JACZXC010000074.1 GCA_022571825.1 Myxococcales bacterium
TGGGCGGACCGGCTGCCGTTCGCGAGCCGTAGCTTCGACGCGGTGATCTGCAAGGGGGCCATCGATCATTTCGATCGGCCGACCCGGGCGATCGCCGAGATGGCCCGGGTCACCCGAGTCGGGGGTCGCGTGGTTCTCGCCATCGCCAACTTCGAGTCTCTTTCGTGCCGTTGGGCCCGGGGGTGGGACACGTTGAGGGAGCAGTGGCTGGGTCGTCCGGTCCGACGCGGGCGCCGGCACTACGATGTTCCCCGGGATCATTTCACCCGCTACGCCCTCGACCTGATGCGGGAACAGGCGTCCGAGGCGTTGGAAGTGGAGTGTGTCGAGGGGATCTCGCTGGCCTGGGGTCTGCCCGGTTGGACGCGAAACCTGGAGCGGTTGCCGGCGCCGATCGCCTGGGCCTGCCTCACGGGGCTCGACTGGATCGCGCGGCGGGTGCCGTCGCTGTCGGATGTGGTCGTCCTGGCGGGGTCGCCGCGCGTCTAGTGTTGCGGGGTGCGGAATTCGTCGACCACGTCGGCGTAGACCGCGGCGGTCGCCTCGGCGATGCGCGGCCAGGCGTAGGCGGCGACGATGCGATCGCGGGCCCGCCGGGCGATCTCGCCTCGGGCCTCGGGCTGGTCTAGCTGGGTCGCAATGCCCTTGGCCAGGGCTCCGGGATCATCCTTCGACACCATCACGCCGCTCCCTCCCGTCTCGAGAACCTCGCGCAGGGCACCGGCATCGGTGGTCACCACCGGCGTACCGCATGCCATCGCTTCGGCGGCGGGCAATCCGAAGCCCTCGTACCGCGAGGGCACGGCCACCAGGGTCGCGCGCCGGTACAGGTGGACCAGTTCCTCGGTCGGAACCCGGCCGATCACGCGCAGGCGCCGGTCGCAGCCCAGTTCGGCCGCGCGCTTGCGGGCCGGGTTGTCCGGGTGGGCGTCGTCGACCAGAGTGAGATGGACATGCTCGGGGAGCAGGGCCAGCGCTTCGATCAGCGTCGCAATCCCCTTGTTGGGGTCCGAAGCGCGCCCGACACACAGAATCTCCGCCCGGCTGCGGCGAACCCGGGGATCCGGGCAGTAGACGTCGGTGGCGACCCCGTTGGCGACCATCGCGATCCGCTCCGCGGGCACCCGAAAGTCCGAGGCGATCCTGTGCGCGCTGGCCGCCGAGGAGGTCAGCACCCGTTCGATTCGGCGCGCCACCCACGACTGCATTCCGATCGGATAGAATGCCATGCTTCCGATCGCGTCGCGGAAGGTGCGATCGCGCATGAACGACGCCTGGCGATCGACGGTGAGTGGATGGTGCACGGTGGTCACCACCGGAAGTCCCAACGCCCGCACGCCCAGGATCCCGTATCCCAGGCACTGCACGTCGTGAACCAGGTCGTAGCGGACGCCCCGACGAATCCGGCCGGCCAGGACACGCAGGGCGCGCAAGCTGAACGCGAGCGGCTCGGGAAGAAATCCCAGATAGCTCGAACACAGCTCGTAAAAATTGAGGGGCTCGAAGATTCGCATCGGATTCGGCCGCGGCAGCATCGCCCGCATGTCGCCCGCGAACCACTTTGCCCAGAACTGCTGGTTGGGAAGCTCCTTCACGCTGTGCGCGAAGGGCATCGGGTCCGGGTGGGGAGGCCCGACCAGGACGTCGACGCGATGACCCATGTCGCTCAGGTGACGAACCAGGTTCCAGAGGTAGACACCCTGGCCGCCGCAGCGCATGTTGCCCCGGTAGGCGACAAAGCAGATGCGCAGGGGGCGCCGCACGTCAGCGCACCGCAGTCGGCCGAATCGGACGCTTTTGCGCGTATAGAATCAGGCTCTTGGGAAAACAATAGTTGAGCACCTGCTCCACGACGCCCAGGGCCCGGGACCCCGTTGCGCGGATCAGGAATCGCCGATAGGCGCGCACCAGGCCGCTCCGGTCGGCCCGGGGCAATCCGGCCAGGGAGCGGAGCGCCCAATAGGGCGTGTGGAGGGCATGGGCGAAGCCCACGCCGATCGTGGTCAGTCCGGCCTCCGCGAGCCCCCTCGCCAGCTCGCGGGGGCGAAAGATGCGAATGTGCCCGCCGGGTGATTCGAAGTAGTCGTCGCCGAGCCGCAGATACAAGCGCTCGCTGATGGCGGTGGGGATGGTGACCGCCACCGACCCATTGGGTCGGGTGACGCGCGCCAGCTCCCGGGCCGCCCCGCGGTAGTCGTGGACGTGCTCCATGACTTCGGCACAGATCACGCGGTCGAAGGTTCCATCGGCGAAGGGCAGATGGAAGGTGTCTCCCTGGATCATCTCGCCCAGCGACCCGAGCTTCGCCCCGCGAGCGCGCAGACCGCCGGCGGCCAGGCGAAGTCCGTCCCGGTCGAGGTCGAGGCCGATCACCCGGGCCCCCCGCTCGAGGGCCCCGAAGCAATGGCGCCCTTCGCCGCAGCCGGCGTCCAGAAGCAGGTCGCCGCTGCGGACCCTAAGCCGCTCGAGATCGACGGTGAGCAGCACGGAGCGTCTCCTCGAAAACCTGGATCAGCCCCTCGGCGGCGTTGCGCCAGGGAAAGACCCTCCGGATGCGCGCGCGGGCTGCACGCCCCATGCGTTCGGCGCGGTCCGGATCGGCCAGCAGCGCCTCTGCGGCCGCCGCCAGGGCGCGGGGATTCCGGGGGGGTACCAACAGGCCCGCTTCGCCTCCGGTGCCCACGACTTCCGGAAGGGCCCCGGCCGCGTTCGCGATGACCGGTAGCCCGCAGGCCATGGCCTCGCTGGCCGGAAAGCCGAAGCCCTCGAAGAACGAGGGGATGACCGCTACCCGACCCGTCGCGTACTCCGCGACCAGCTCGGGGAGGGTGAGCATGCGCCGATGCAGCAGGACGCGATCCCCGAGTCCGAATCGGCGGATCAGTCGCACCGCGAGGCCGTCGTCCGGGATTCGCCCATCGATGATCTTCAGGGTGCGGTGCTTCGGAAGGTGGGTCATCGCCTCCATCAGCGTGCCGAGGCCCTTCTTCCGGTCCTCGGTGCGCCCGACGAACAGAAGGTCCGCCTGCTTCGGGCTTCCCGGGATCGGCCGGAATACTTCGGCGTCGGTCCCGTTGTAGACGACGGCAATTTCCTTCTCGGGAATTCCGAAGTAGCGCTCGATTTCCCGCCGGGACGCCTCGCTGACCGTGACGATCTTGTCGAGGCGGGGGGCCACGAACTGCTGCATGAACAGCGGGAAGTAGAGGGTCCGTTTGATCTTCTTGACGAGACTCGGGTCGATGGCGAAGTCTGCTCGGCGGTCGATGTGCAGCGGGTGATGGATTACCGAGACCACGGGTACGCCGGTGGCGCGGAGGCCCAGCAATCCCCAGGAGAGGCACTGGTTGTCGAAGACGATGTCGAAGCGGTACCGTCGATAGAGCCCGCGCCATCGGTTCAGTAGGCGGAGCCCAAAGGTCTGCATCTCCGGAAACACTCCGAAACGCGAGACGCCAAATTCCCACAGGTTCAGGGGACGCAGCAGCGCCAACGGATGGGAACGACGCGCCCATTCGGGGTACTTCACGCCGAACACATTCTCGTTGGGAATCACGTGCAGGGGAATATCAGGATCTAGGTCGGGCAGGGGAGGGCCGGCGATGACATGGACGTCGTGTCCGGCCCGCTTCCACTCGCGCGCGAGGTGGGAGGCGTAGATTCCCTGGCCGCCACAGTACATGTTGCCGCGATAGGTCAGGAGGGCGATGCGCACCGGGCGGTCTACGCGGGGCGATCGGACGCGGGGTCCGCCTCGGAGTCGGGGGGGGCGTCGCTGGTTTCGGGTTCCACCTGGACGGTGGCGATCGTGTATCCGATCCAGAAGCTGAGCCCGAGGGCGAACAGAACGACGATCGCCACCGGAATCGCGATGGCCCAGTAGCTCTGCTGGAGCAGACCCACCAGGAACCACAGGGCCAGCCCGAGCACCACGGCGCAGATTGCCGTGCCCTGGGTTCGGGAGGAGTCGGGCATGACGCGGGGGTCTCCAGATCGAGGCTCGGACCGCCCGAGCCAGGCCGGGATCCGGGTCCGAGGCGTGAGGATTTCGCCCCAATTCGACCCGCGTCGACCCGTTTTGATCGATGTCGATCAGACGGGGCCCAGGGGCAAGCGCGGAGTATTCGGGCGGTCGACGCCTCTGTCAACGCTCGACGGGTTAGGCGTCAAGCGCCGCGGCCTCGACCGGTCAGCTCGCGGTGTCATCCCGTAGGCGGCCGAAGTGGATGGATGCCTTGGTAGCCTCGTCACCGGCCAGAAACTGCTTGACCGCCGAGTGGAATACGTAGACTCGCTCGAGGTTCGAATCCGGATCCGCCGGAACCAGGTAGAAGCCGTTCTTGAGGGAGCTGGCCGAACTCGACCAGCCGGCGAGCCGTTCTCCGTCAGTGAACAGGATCCAGATCGGCTTCTCGGGACCCGCGTGATCGTCGAAAGCCTTGCGCTGCTCGTGATCCGGGTTTCCCTCGCGCGTCTTGATGAAGAAGACGCCCTTCAGGCCCTCGACGGAGACCCGCCGAGGTCCCGCGGCTTCCTGCTCGCGCAGGTGGAAGAAGTCGCAATCGGGACGGAAGTCGCCGGTCCATCCCTTGAGCAGGGTGCCGTTGACGAATCGGACGGCCACCAGCTTGCCCAGGTGATTCATAGGGACTCCCGCCTGCAAGGCTCACGTGGTGGGTTCATCGGCCATCCAAAGGATTTCACTGAGGCTCCCTCGTTCGATAGGGGGGAGGAGACCGGGCGCCTCTTGACAGCAGGATGCGGCACCCAGGATGCGACGCGCCGGCCCTTTCTCGTCTACGCTCCCGGCGTGCGCGTGATCGGATTGATGTCGGGAACCTCGGCGGATGCGGTGGACGCGGCGTTGGTGGAATGGCCGGAGGGCAGTGCGCCCCAGCCGTTTCGCCTGCTGGCCTTCCGCGCGGATCCGATTCCCGACGCGGTGCGAGACCGGATCCACCGGCTGGCTGCCGGTCGGGTGCCCGCTGGCGACGCGCTGGGCGAGCTGGCGCGCCTCGACGTCGCGCTCGGCGAGCGCTTCGCCGCATCGGCGGCGGCCGTGGCCGGCGATGCGAAGCTGGCCCTCGAGACCGTCGATGCCATCGCCTCCCACGGCCAGACGGTTGCCCACCACCCGGAGGACCGGGCGAGCCTTCAGATCGGCGACCCCTCAGTGATCGCCGAGCGGACCGGCCGAACCACCGTTGCGGATTTTCGCGCGCGCGACCTCGCGGCCGGCGGCGAGGGAGCCCCGCTGACGCCGTATTTCCACGTCGCCGCCTTTGGCGACCCCGACGAAGATCGCGCGGTCCTGAATCTGGGCGGCATCGCCAACATCACCTGGATTCCTCGCGGATCGAACCCGGACGACGTGGTGGCTTTCGATGTGGGTCCGGCGAACGCGCTCATCGACGGGGTCGTCCACGTCCTTACCGGGGGGCGCGAGCGCATGGACCGCGATGGCGCGCGCGCAGCCCGCGGCCGTGTCGACCCAAAGCTCCTCGAACGGCTGCTCGACGACGAATTCCTGCGTCGGCCCCCGCCCAAGTCCACCGGGCGCGAGCGCTACGGGTCGGCCCAGGCAGAAGAACTGGCAGCCCGGTGGAGCGAGACCGGGCAATCGGGAGACGACCTGGTGGCGACGTTGGTTGCCTTCACGGCACAGGCGGTGCACCGGGCGTGCCGGGATCTGCTGGGTGCGTCGAAGCTGAATCGTCTGCTGGTCGGAGGGGGCGGTGCGAAGAATCCGGCGATGATGCGGGCCCTGACGACGGGGCTCCCGGGCGTCGCCATCGAGCCCTTCGACGTGATGGGGGTTCCCGCGGCGGCGGCCGAGGCGATGGCATTTGCCTTGATGGGTCGCAACGCCTTGCTGGGGATCCCCAACCACCTGCCGCGCTGCACCGGCGCCGCCCGTGCCGCCGTCCTCGGCGAAATTGTCCCCGGTGGGGACGGCTCTCCCCGGTGAACCAGGAACCTCCCCTCAGACGGAGACGTGGAGCCCGTCGTCGGCGGTTTCGAGTTCGCAGGTTCCGCGAAGCGCGGTCATCTCGGCGCCGAGATGGGTCAGGATCAACCGGCCGCAGTCGAATTGGTCCCGTCTGGCGAGTAGCTCCTCATAGCTAAGGTGATACTTGAAATTCTTGCTGGCGTAGGTGCACTCGCAGATCAGGAGATCCGAGCCCGCCACCTCGCGCGTCAGGCCGTCGAACCAGCCGGTATCGCCGGTGTAGGCGATCCGCTGGGAGCCCAGGGTCAAGATCAGACCGTGGGGCTTCGAGTCGGGCTGATGGTGCACGTCGAAGCTGCGGATCCGGGCCGGACCGAGTTCGGCCTCTGCTCCCCGCGGATACTCTTCGAAGTGCATCGGAAAGGTCCACGCGCGGTCGTCGATCGGGTGACCCATGGACTGGGCCAGGGTCCGCACCCGCTGTTCGACCCCGGGTGGGCCCACGATCCGAAGCGGCTGCACGCGCTGGTCCTCGTACAGGGCGGCGAGCAGCAGCAGCGGCAGCCCGGCGAAGTGATCGCCGTGGAAGTGCGAGATCAGCACGGTATCGATTTCGGCGCGATCGATCTGGAGATCGGCGAGTCCAGAATTCGTGGTGGCTCCGCAATCCAGCAGCACGCCCCCGTTCGGTGCACGCAGCAGAATCGCGGATTGCCGGCGACCCCCGGCTCCGAACGCGTCGCTGGTCCCGATGAAAACGATCTCGGTCACGCCTGCTCTCCCGAGCAGGAGTGAAAGGAACCCCCGGCAAACACACCGTCGCTGGCGCGCAAGCTTGCCGGTACGGTCTCGCCGTCCCATACCACGGCGCGGGTCAGCTCCGCTCCGGGTTCGATCTGCGCTCCCGCTCCGATGACCAGCTCCGTTTCGAATCGGGTCCCCTCGCTCTGGGCGCGGGCGTCCGGATCGAGGTATCCGAGTCGAATCCGGCGTAAATTCGCCGCCAGGTATTCTCTCGGCGTGCCCACGGGCTCCCAGGTGCAGGGACAGAATTCGCCGCGGATGTCGGAGGCCCCGTCCGCGAGCAGGGGGGCGAGCCAGTCATCCAGGTGACCGAAAGCGTCTCGGTCCGGAAGGCTGTCGAAGGCGTGAGCGGCGACTACGTTGACCCATGTGTAGACCCCTGCCCGGGCTTCGGATTGGAGATCGAAGCGCGTTCCGATGCGGCGCAGGTGTCCTTCCCGGTCCAGGCCGATCGTACCGAACTCCGCGCCGCGCACATCGTCCCGAAGCAGCAACGTAAACGCGTCGCGGCGAAGCCGGTGACTTTCGATCAGTGCGCCCAGGTCGGCGTCCACGATCATGTCTCCGCCCAGAATCAGGCACGGGTCACTCTCGCGCAGGAAGGCCGCGACCTTGCGGATTCCGCCTCCCGTTCCCAGCAGCTGGGGCTCGACCGAGAAGTGCAGCTCCAGACCGGGGGGCCGATAGCGCCGGGCCGCCTCGATCAGCCGATCTGGCAGGTGGTGGGCGTTGATGACGACCTCCGACACCCCGTGGTGAGCCAGGAGCGCGAGCTGGTAGGCCACCAGCGGTATGCCCCGCACCGGGAGGGCGGGCTTGGGACGAAGCTCGGACAGGGGCCGCAACCGTGACCCGGGTCCGGCCGCCACGATCATCGCGCGCACGGGGTTTCCGGCAGCGAGTGGACCAGATCCGCAAGCGGCATCAGTCGGGGCTCGAGACGGGCCGCCCGCGCCGATGCCCTACGCAGGGCGCGGACCGTCGCGGGGAGGTAGCGCAGAAAGCTGCGGTCGCCGCGCTCCTTGGCGGAGTACACGAAGCGGGCGTGGTCTTTGCCCTTGCGCGTCAGTGTCAGCAAGTCGAAGCGGCGAGAGAATGTGTCGCTCTCTGGAGCGTCGGGAAGCTGCGGCCGGATCCGTTCGATCTGCTCGTGCATCACGGGGTCCGAAAGCTCGACGTAGGAATCCCGGAGCAAGCAGACCAGGTCGTATTCGGGCGGCGCCAGGAAGGCGCCCTGAAGGTCGATCATCACGATTGCGCCCTCGCCCTGTGCGCGGTTGGTGACGAAGAGATTGTGGCTCTGCAGATCGCGATGAGCAAAGCGCGCCGGGGCTCTCTCCGCGATACCGGCGATCCACGCGAAGGCGTTTCGCACGACTTGCTCCTCGCCGATGGTTGCGGGTCGACCGCGCTCCGGGATGCTCCACCGCGTGAAGAGATCCGCCTTGTATTCGAAATACGAAGCGTCGAGGCGCCGGTTGAAGCTGGCGATTGCTCCCCCCGGGTCGGTCAGTCCCTGGAGTCGAGGGACCAGGTCGCAGGCCCGCGCGTAGAGCTGGCTCCGCTCGTCGGCAGTGCACCGAGCCGACGCAGCCGCGAGCGAGAGGGAACCCAGATCCTCGAGAAGGTCGAGGCCCTCAGCGCCGCCGTAGCGGATCGGAACCGGAAGGCCGTGCTCTTCCAGGAAGCGGCGGACGGGCTCCATGGGGGGTTCCGGCGGAATTCCAGAGGGGCGTCCCGCGGGATCTTCCGGGACGTCGAATCGCGCGATCACAGTCGGCGGGAACTCGCCACGGTCGCTGCCGAGCCATACCCGGAAGAAACGCCGCAGTCCCAGCTGCCCGGCGATCGGCTCGATCCGCTGCACATCGGTGCCCAGTGCCTCGCGCACCGTCCGACGCAGCTGGGCCCGAAGCTGGGCTTCATCCGGCTCAGTTCGCGGCATCGCCTAGAAGAAGATGCGGCACCAGAAGAGCGCCGCGAGGGCGCCGACGGCGTCCGCGCAGAGACACGCCACCATCGTGTGACGCGCGGCTCGCACGCGGACACTGCCGAAGTAGAGGGCCATCACATAGAACGTCGTCTCGGTGCTTCCATTCATCACCGAGACGAGATAGCCCACGAAGGAGTCCGGTCCGTTCACCGTCATGACCTCGGTCATGACGGCCATTGCCCCGCTTCCCGAGAGCGGGCGGACCAGAGCCATGGGGAGCGCATCGGCCGGGAAACCGATCAGCGAGGTGATCGGAGCCACCGCGGCGGTCAGCGCCTCGAGCGCCCCCGACGCGCGAAACATGCCCACGGCGACGAGGATGGCGACCATGAAAGGGATGATCATGACCGCGATCTGAAAGCCCTCGCGCGCGCCCTGGATGAACGACTCGTAGACCTTGACGCGGTGGCTGAAGCCGAAGAGAACGATGGCGACCATGAACAGGGGCAGCAGCCAGCTCCTCAAGATCTCCTTCCCGACGGGCACGAAATCGATCTCGGGAGAGGCTCCGGCGAACTGGCGGGCCAGGGCCACCGTCAGGACCGCGCCCACTAGGAGCGCGCCAGCCACCCGGAGACGCGACGCCGGGGGCCCCTGGGTCGCGGTTGTCTCCGCGGTGTCCAGGCCGACCATCCCGGTTGCGAGGGTGGCTTCGGGCGCGGATTCGGGCTCGCTCGCCGCGTAGCGATCGACTGCGAATTCCCGCCGACGCGCCAGGGCTTTCGCCACCGTCACGGCAACCACGGTCGAGCAGATCGTGGCCAGCAGCGACGGCACCAGGATCCCGCCGGCGTTCTCGGATCCCAGGGTGGCGCGGATCGCGATCACGCCCAGCGGGAACACCGCGACCCCTGAGGTGTTGATCGCGAGAAACAACGCCATCGAGTCGGTGGCTACCCCCTTGCGCGGGTTGAGCTTGTCCAGCTCCTGCATCGCCTTGAGGCCGAAGGGCGTGGCGGCGTTGCCGAGTCCCAGCATGTTTGCTGAGATGTTCATGATCATGGCCGCCATGGCCGGATGATCCGTGGGAACGTCCGGAAAGAGTCGCCGCATCACGGGGGCGAGCCCCCGTCCGATCGCACTCATCAGGCCGGCGTCCCGAAGCACCCGCATCAGCCCGAGCCACAGGGCCATCGAGCCGATCAGGCCGATCGCCAGCTCCACGGCGCTCTCGGCGCCGGCGAGCCAGGCGCTGTTGACCTGAGCCATCCGCCCGGTGAAGGCCGCCGTCACGACCGAACCGACGATCAGGACGATAAAGATTGCGTTCAGCATGGCCGATCCAATGGCCGCCGAGGGTCACGCGCCCGTCGGTGGTGATTCGGGTCGTGATGCGGGTCT
>JACZXC010000445.1 GCA_022571825.1 Myxococcales bacterium
GTTACCCGCAGATGAGCCACCACGCCGGCTACGGTCACCTTCGCCCCATCCGCGAACTCCCGCTCCCGCAGCCGGCCGCTGGAGACTGCCAGCTTTTCCAACTCGGGGCGGTAGGGATCGAGCGGGTGGCCGGAAAGGTAGAAACCCAGCGCCTCCTTTTCCAGCTTAAGCCGTTGCCGCGGCGGAAGCGGATCGGCCTCGGGCAGCTCGACCCGCAGCGCGACCTTGGCCGACTCCTCCTCGGAGAGCAGCGCGAACAGGTCGCTCTGTTCTTCGGCCTGCTCGTTGCGCAAGTGCAGCCCCAACGCCACCATTTCGTCCAGCCCGGCCAGAAGTCGGGCCCGGTCGGCAGCGGGAACCCGGCGCGTCGATGGGTCGGGTTTCGCGGCTCCGCCCGCGATGACGGCACCCAACCGGAAGAGATTGCTGTGGTCGAGCATCCAGGAACTCGTCTGGAACCCGGCGCTCTTCCTGTGCCGGAATAGCTCGCGATCGGTTCGGCCGGATTGCGTTCGGGCGCTGATATCCAGCCCTCGGCGCGTGGCGGGAATAAAGTCGTTGTATCCGAAGTAGACGAGGACAGCATCGGGCTCGAGAGTCAGACCGCGATGCTCCAGGTAAGTCACTCCCTGGAACAGCGTATAGGCGGGCACTCCGGCGTTGATGACCCGGACGGTCTGGCCTGCCACGGATCCCAGGCCCTCTTGAATCAGGCTCGAGTAGGTGTCTTCGTAGGCGAGGCGACGACCGAAGGTGGTGGATTCTCCCAGGGAGAGGATCCGAAACTCGTCGTGCCGCTTGGGAGGGACTTCGGGTCCCCGCAGGCCGAGGCGATTGGTGAGCGGTTGGCCGTTCTCCAGGATATGCGGTCGCAGCCGCCAGAAGAGAAGCGGGTCAGGCAGGATCCGGTCGGACCACACCGCACCCCCGGCGATCTTCAGGGGCTTCGGCGGGTCGACGGGCCAGAGGACGCGCGAGCCGATCTCCAGCAGGAAGACGAGCACGATCGTCGCGATCGCTTTCAGCAGCCACTGGACGCCGCGGTTCATATCCGTGAGGCCAAAAACTTCGACCGCTGCAACACGCCCGAGCCATACTAGCGGAGCGGAGAAGGCCCGCGGGCCGGTTTTTCGGATACCTTGGAGCGCGTGCCGGGTGCCATGGGGACCGTTGAATCCACGCGCTATTCCCCGCGACAACAGCGACGCCGGTGCCCATGAGACGGCTCGGTGTGCTTCGTCGATGCCGCGTCGGGTGGGTCGCGCTGGCCCTGTGCCTGGGCTGTGGTGACGACCCGCGCCCGAATCTTCTCCTCATCTCCATCGACACGCTGCGCGCCGATCGCATCGGCGCCTACGGGTACGAGCGGGAGACGACCCCGACGCTGGACGCACTGGCGGCCCGGGGCGTCCGCTTCGAGACGGTGATCGCGGAGTCGAGCTGGACGCTTCCCTCCCACGTAACGCTCTTCACGGGGCTCCCTCCCTCCTTCCACGGCGTGGTCCGGCCGAACCAGAGACTCGCGGAGACGATCCCGACGCTGGCGGAGATCCTGCGCCAGCACGGCTATCGCACTTCCGGCATCACCGGTGGTGTCTTCCTGGAGGAGCGCTTCGGGGTCGCGCGGGGCTTCGATCAGTACCGCGACGACGGCGTCGACTTCTCCACCGCGCTCCGCATCGTCTTGCGCATTCTGGAGCGACCCCCTCGCGCAGGCCCGTTCTTCTGGTTCATCCACACCTACGACGTCCACTGTCCCTACGACCCGCCGGCGCGCTACGCGCGGATGTTCGACTCGCGTCCGCCCCGGGATCGCCTCGACACCCGCGGTCGCTGCGGGAATCCCCACTACAACCGGATGCCGCTGAGGCCGGGGCAGGTGGCCTTCCTCTCGGACCGCTACGACGCCGGGATCCGCTACGCCGACGATCTGCTGGGAGACTTCCTCGCCAAACTCGACGCTTCGGGACGCCTCGATCACACGATCGTCGCGGTGGTGTCGGATCACGGCGACGAGTTCCTGGAGCACGGACGCATCGGGCACCGCAACACCCTGTTCATCGAGAGCCTGCGCATCCCCTGGATCCTGGCCGGACCGGGCATCGAGCCGGGCGTCGTGACCGAGCCCGTGGGTCTCGCCGACGTGATGCCCACCCTGCTGGATCTGCTCGGCCTCCCCGTCCCCGACTTGGAGGGGCGCTCGATGCGGGCCGTCATGCGCGGCGAAGCCCGGCGAAACGGGGAGCGCCCGGTATTCAGCGAGAATCAGTGGGGCGAGGAGCTCTACAGCGCCGTTTTCGGCGACCACCACCTGATCGTTCGGCGGCAGACCCAGCAGGTTCAGCTCTTCGACTGGCGCCGCGATCCGCGCGAATCCCGGGACCTGCTGGGCGAACGCCCGGCACGCGACGAGACCCTGCGCCGGCTGCTCTCGGAGCGGATCGGTCGCCTCGACGCCGCGCGCAACCGCAACGCGCCCGAGATCGCCCCCGGACCGAGCGACCCGGAGCAGGCGCGCCTGCGGGCGCTGGGTTACGTGGAGGTGGAGCCCTGACCCGTCTCTGATTCAGGACACTCACTAG
>JACZXC010000446.1 GCA_022571825.1 Myxococcales bacterium
GCAGTGCCGGTGCGTGTCGGTCGCGCGGTGACCTCGGTCATCGAAAACGAGCCCGCGGCGGCAATCCTTCGTACGCTGCTCTGGTTGCTCGGGGTCGTGATCCTGACAGCCGGGCTGCGCTTTTTCACCCGCACCCTCATCTTCAACGCGGCCCGTGAAATCGAATACGAGGTGCGAAACGACCTTTTCGCCCAGTTGCAACGGCTTCCCCAGTCCTTCTACTTCCGCTGGCGCACCGGCGACATCATGAGCCGGTGCGTCAACGATGTGAACGCTCTCCGGCTCATGCTCGGTGTCGGTGTTCTCAACGTCGTGCAGACGCCGTTGCTCTACCTGGGCTCGTTCTGTGTCATGGCGTTCCTGAACTGGCGACTCGCCCTGCTGGTTCTGGTGCCCTACCCGGCTTTCATCTGGATGGCCCGCGGACTGGGCCGGTCGATCCACCACTGGAGCCTTCGCACTCAGGAGGGCCTGGCGGAGGCCTCGAACCAGCTTCAGGAGAGCATCTCCGGGATCGCCGTGGTCAAGGCGTACGCCATGGAGGCCGTCGTGGCCGAGCGCTTCGCCCGGGCCAACGAGGCGCTGCTTCGCCGCCAGCTCGCCCTGGCGTGGGCCAACGCGTTGATGCCCGCGACGGTGCAGATGCTTCCCGCCATGGCCATGTGGATCGTGCTGGTTTTCGGTGGCCCCGCGATGACGCGCGGTTCGATGACCATCGGCGAGTTCTTCACTTTCGCCATGTACGTCTATAGCCTCACGTTTCCCACCGTGATCATGGGTTGGGTGGTAGCGCTGGTTCAGCGGGGCACCGCGGCCATGCGGCGCCTCAACGAGCTGCTCTCCGAGGATCCCGCGATCGCCGACCGGCCCGACGTGGTACCCGTCGCCGATCTGCACGGAGAGATCGAGTTCAAGAACCTGACGTTCACCTACCCCGGGTCTCATCGGGGCCCCGCGCTCCATCAGATCGACTTGCGGATCCCCGCCGGCAGCACGCTCGGCATCGTCGGCCCGGTCGGTTCCGGAAAGAGCACCCTGGCTTCGGTGATTCCGCGCCTGTACGAGGTCGAAGACGGGCAGCTATTCATCGATGGCATCGATGTGAACCGGATGCCGCTGCGCACGCTGCGCTCGAATATCGCGATGGTCCCTCAGGACGCGTTCCTGTTCTCCATGAGCCTCGCCGACAACATCCTCTTCGGCGTCGAAAACGGGGACCGCGAACGGGTCGTCGAGGCTGCCGGGCGGGCCCAGCTCACCAAGGACGTCGAGGATCTGCCCCACGGCTACGACACCGTGGTGGGGGAGCGCGGGGTGATGCTCTCGGGCGGGCAGCGCCAGCGCACGGCCCTCGCCCGGGCTCTGGCCCTTCACCCCCGCATCTTGATCCTCGACGACACCCTCTCGAGCGTCGATGCGGCGACCGAGAAAGCGAGTCAACGCGAGCTCGATCAGGTCTTTGCGGGGCGAACGGTGATCGTGGTCTCGCATCGGATCAGCGCGGTCCGTTCCGCGGACCAGATCGTCGTGCTCGATGAGGGCCGCATCGTCGAGCGCGGGACCCACGCGCAACTGGTGGCCGGGGGCGGGCTCTATTCGCGCCTGGCCCACGAGCAAGCCCTGCGGGAGGACCTCGAGGATCCCGTCGACGCCATGGGGGCACGGACATGAGCAGCCCCAACCCCCGCGGCAACGGGGCGCCGTCCCAGGGGCTGAGTGCCAGCGCCCAGGAGGCGATGCACGAAGAGGAGGCCCTCGGCAAGGCCTACGACGCCCGCCTGTTGGCGAGACTCTGGGAGTACGTGGCGCCCTACAGGGCCCAGATTGTCCTGACCCTGGTGCTGGTGGTGCCGCTCTTCGCCTTCGAGGCTGCACCCGCCTGGATCATCAAGACCGGACTGGATCAGGTCGCGGGCGTCAGCGCGCAGGAATCCGGGGAAGGCTTGGCTCGAATCCGCGGGATCCTCGTCGCCCCCGAGGGGTTCTCGCCATTCTTGTGGCTGGGGGGTCTCTACCTGGCGGTGATGGCGATGAACGCGGTGCTCCAGTTTGCCTACATGCTCCTGATGGCACGCACCGGCCAGTTCGCGATGCGGGATCTGCGGCGTCGAGTCTTCGGGCATATTCAGACCCTGCATCTCGGCTTCTTCGACCACTACCCCGTCGGGCGCCTCGTCACCCGTGCCACCAACGACGTCGAAAACGTCGCGGAGATGTTTTCGGCGGGGATCGTCGCCGGCCTGACCGACATCCTCAAGATGCTGGGCTTCGCGGCGGTCCTATTCGCCGTGGACAGCCGTCTGGCGATCTTCGCCTTCGGTGTCGT
Source organism: Myxococcales bacterium (assembly GCA_022571825.1). Lineage (GTDB taxonomy): Bacteria > Myxococcota_A > UBA9160 > UBA9160 > SMWR01 > JACZXC01. The sequence continues at coordinate 2,327 of JACZXC010000446.1, forward strand.
TCCGGTGCTCGCCGTGGTGGCCATGCTTTTCCGCTTCAAGGCGCGCTCCGCCTACCGGCGGGTTCGGGTGCGCATCGCCCGCATCAATACCTACATCCAGGAGAACGTCACGGGCATGAAGGTGGTGCAGCTCTTCACGCGGGAGCGCCGCAACTTTCGCGAATTCAGCCACCTGAACGCGGACCACCGCGACGCTTGGCTCCAGTCGATCCGCTACGAATCCGCGCTCTTCTCGGTGGTCGAG
>JACZXC010000075.1 GCA_022571825.1 Myxococcales bacterium
TCGTGTTTCTTCGGATGCTCGTCGCCCAGGCGAATGAATCCGCGGATCGCCGTGGGTGCCGTATAGAAGATGGTGACGCCATACTTCTCGATGATCGACCAGAAGCGATCCGGTCCCGGATGCGTGGGAACTCCCTCGTACATGAGAGTCGTCGCGCCGTTGGCGAGGATCCCATAGACGACGTCGGAGTGGCCCGTGACCCAGCCGATGTCGGCGGTGCACCAGAAGGTGTCATTGTCCTTCAGATCGAAGATCGCCCGGGCGGTCGTGGTTACATGGACCAGGTAGCCGCCGGTGGTGTGGAGAATGCCCTTGGGCTGTCCCGTGGTTCCGCTGGTGTAGAGGATGAACAACGGATGCTCGGCGTCGAGCTTGGCCGGAGCGCAGCGGGCGCTGGCCTGGGCCATCAGATCGTGCCACCAGTGGTCGCGACCTACCCGCATGTCGACCGCTTCGCCGGTTCGCCGGACCACGACCACGTGTTTCACTGCCGGGGCCCCCTCCAGGGCCTCGTCTACCGCGGGCTTGAGGGCTCCGGGCTTTCCGCGTCGGTAGCCGCCATCGGCGGTGACGACCAGCTCGGCGCCGACGTCGTTGATGCGATCGCGCAGAGCCTCGGCGGAGAAGCCCCCGAAAACGATGCAGTGGGGCGCGCCGATCCGGGTACAGGCGAGCATGGCGATCGCGAGCTCGGGGATCATCGGCATGTAGATCGCGACGCGATCGTTCTTGCCCACCCCGAGGCCCTTGAGGACGTTGGCGAACTTGCAGACCTCGCGATGCAGATCCGCAAAGGTGAGCACCCGGGACTCACCGGGCTCCCCCTCCCAGATGATCGCCGCCTTGTTGCGGCGCCACGCGTTCTCACCCTCGAGGTGCCGGTCGAGACAATTGTAGGAGACGTTGAGCTTGCCCCCCTGGAACCACTTGGCGAAGGGGGGCTTCCAGGTCAGGACCTTCTTCCAGGGCGTAAACCACGCGACGTGTTCCGCGGCCATCTTGGCCCAGAAACGCTCGGGGTTCCGGGCGGCGAGCTTCCGGTACTCGCTCACCGTCTTCTGGTTCCAATTGGCTTGTTTGACGAACTCCCGGATCGGCTTGAAGGTGCGTTTCTCCTTGAGCAGCGATTCGATGTCGGGCATGGATCTCCGTCCTGGCAGGCGTTCGTGGGTGGGCGCGGTCAGGATTCCCCGACCAGCGCTTCGAGATCGTCCACCGCCGTGGGAATGGCCGCGGTCAGGTTCTCGCAGCCGTCGGTCGTGAGCGCCACGTCATCTTCGATCCGCACGCCGATTCCCCAAAAGCGTGGATCGATTCCTTCTTGATCGCAGGCGATGTAGATCCCCGGCTCGACGGTGAACACCATTGCCGGCTCCAGCGGGCGCGGTTCACCGTCGACCTGATACAGGCCGACGTCGTGGACGTCGAGCCCGAGCCAGTGGCTGGTGTTGTGCATGTAGAAACGCCGATAGGCCTCTCGGGCGATCAACTCCTCGACATTCCCACGAAGCAGCGCCAGGTCGACCAGCCCCTCGACGATTTTGCGCACCGCGGCGGCGTGGATTGCGGGCAGGTTGCTCCCGGGCCTGCACTCCGCCAGCCCGGCCTGCTGCGCGGCCAGAACCACCTCATAGATGGCGCGGCCAGGACCCGAGAAACGGCCACCGACGGGGTAGGTGCGGGTGACATCCGACGCGTAGCCCTCGAGCTCGCTTCCGGCGTCGACCAGGACGAGCTCACCATCCCTCAGCTTCTGGTCATTGGCGATGTAGTGGAGAATGGTCGCGTTGCGGCCCCCTCCCACGATCGTGGCGTAGGCCGCGCCCCGCGCGCCGCGCCGACGGAAAGTGTATTCGAGTACCGCCTGAAGCTCGTATTCGTGAAAGGATCCGCGAGCCAGCTTGGCGGCGGCCACATGGGCCTCGCGGGTGATCTCCGATGCGCGCCGCATGATGTCGAGCTCGGCGGGCTCCTTGAACAGACGCAGATCGTGAATGATCGAACGCGGATCGAAGATCGCGTGGGTGGGCTCGAAGCCCTGGCGCGACCGAAGGTGCATCCCCTCGATCGTCTCCGTGACCTTCGCGTCCACGGAGGGGTCGCGGCCGAGAACATGGTAGAGACGCGTCGCCCTTCGCACCAGGTCGGGCAGGTGGGTCATGAACCTGTCGGTGGGATGGGCTTCGTCGGCGTCGAATTCTCGCCGGGCGCCCTCGACGCCAGGTCGGGTTCCCGTCCAGATCTCGGCGTCGCGGTCCCGCGGCTCGACGTAGAGCGTGAACTCGGGGCCTCCGTCGGTTCGCAGCACCGCGATGGCATTCGGGTGGTCGAACCCGGTCAGGTACCAAAAATCACTGTCTTGTCGAAACGGAAAGTCGGTGTCGCGGGACCGCCGGACGAGGGCCGAGCCGAGCAGGATTGCCACGGCGTCGGATCCCATAGCCTCGCGGACTCGTTGGCGGCGCTCGGAAAACACGGGGCGATCTTAGCAAGTCGACAAAGCGGAATGGCACTTCAGTGCAGGTCGCGGCAGACCACGGTCACATCGGCGCAATAGGTTGCGCAGATGCGATGATCGCTGAGAACCGCCGTGTAGTAGAGACCCCCGGACTCGATGGACGGCAGGCGCAGGGAGCGCACGCCGAGGTCGGGTCCCACTACGTGGATCCATCCGCTCCAGCGTGTGACGACGGTCCGGCCATCGGGCATAGGCTGGATGTCCTGCACGAAGTCGAGATGCCCCGGGAACCGGTCGTCGAGGCGGACGATTCTCTCGGGCTCCGGGGCGGGGGGCACGATGCGAAGCGTGAGAAGACGCCCTTCGACTTCGGCTCGATATCCCGTGCCGTTCTCGGCGAATACCACGAACTGGATCTCGGGCACCGCGATACGGCGTTTCTCTCGCCCCTGGGAGTCGAGAACATAGGTATCGTGGCGGCTGCGGCGCAGATCGATCGGGCCGCGGGATTGCGTCGCGAGGTCGGATTCGCGAAGGCCGTCGCTGGTGACCCAGATTTCGCGCCGCAGGGGATCGAAGGCCACGGTCTTCGGAAGGGCGACCCAGCCCGGGGGCGCCCCGAGACGATACTCGGCCAGAGGCGTCCCCTCGACTCCGAACAGCACGACGCTGCCGCCGCCGCCGCTACCGCCGGAATGCCCCTGGCGTCGGTACCGGGTGGCGAGGAGGCCGCCGCCGGGACCCTCCGCGAGTTCGTTGAGACCCAGGCCCAGCGCTTCGAAGCGACGGGTCACTCCGCGATCCGGATCGATGTAGCCCGCATGTTCGAAATAGCTCGTGAAGTAGATGCGACCGTTTCGGTGGGCGAGAACATCCCAGACGCCGGAGCGGTCGCCGCCGGCGCTCACGTTCAAGGGCGGGAGCAGGCGCTCGTTTGCCAGATCGAATCGCCCGATGAGAGCCGGCCCCTCCCGATCGAGATCGCCGGTGGGCCGGCCGCCGGAGGCTTGAAGTGCCGACCAGAAGGGCGCCTGACCAAAATACAGGGTTCCGTCCCGAGCATCGCCGTACCAAGCGCAGTAGCGCTCGACGGCACTTGGGGCAGGGGCGGTTGCCACCCGGACCGTCGGCTCTGGGCTGATGCACGAGGTGAGTACGATGGCGGCGTTGACCGTAGCGAATCCAGTGCAAACTCCGGCGGCAGCGCCCCATTTGGCGGCAGCGGGGGAGGCAGCGTTCGCAAGTTGGCGGAAAAGAATGGGAATCGAACTGAACACCAAGAATGAACTTCCTACGAGGGCAGATTGCGCCTCATTCGGCTGCGCCCCTCGTCCCGTCGTCGAAAAAAAACCAGCGTGAATTCAATACCTTGGATGATGTCTCCCCAGTTTCCAGTTGGCACGGATCCTGCTCTGCAAGCGGGATGTAGTCGATCTGAAAGGGCGAGTCGGTTGCAAGCGGGCGCGCGCATCCGACGAGTCCGGCTCCCCGGGGCTTCTGGGGCCAGAAAAGTTGCTTTCCCCAGAACGGCACCCCGCCTGCTCAGAGCTCCGGGGAGCCAGATCGCAGACACTGCTCGCCCGGGCCTTTTGCTCCAGCCGGGCGGATCTCTTCTTAGGACTGTTGGGCCTTGCGGGGAACCCCCCGCGCCGAATCCACCGAACAACTGACCTCCACGACCGCGGCTCCGAACTCCCGGCGGAACCAGCCCTTCAACCCGGGTGTCGCCGCAAGATCATCGGTTACTTTGGGATCGCTGCATGCGATTGCCTCGAGAGCGGAGTTCGGGCACAAGACTCCGGGGTCCATGGAAAGCTCCACCGCGAGCTGCCTTCTCCACTTCTTGAGCACCACCAACCGGCGCTCGGCGTGACGGTCGATCCGGCGGCGACTGTTGTTGCCATTGAGTTTCGGAATCGGCCCGTGTTCCTTCTTGCTGCCAATGCTCACCGCGTTGAGCAGATCGCGGCCCAGGCGGCGCTGCAGCAGCTCCGTGATTCCCTTGATCTTCGCCAGATTCGACAGCTTGGTGGGAGCGCGCTCAGCGATCTCGAGAAGCGTGCGATTTCCCAACACCTTAAAGGGCGGTCGGTCCACTTCTCGCGCCCGCTCGTCCCGTAACAGATAGAGCTCACGCAGGATGTTCAGGGCCGTGGGTTGGAGGTGGCGCGCACCCTTGATCCTGAGGTAGCCGAGCTTGTCGAACCCCCGCTTCGGCCACTCGCGGCCCGAGAGGGCCAGGAACTCCTCGTGGGCCCAATCCAGCCGTTTGGCGGCGCGCAGCTCCTTGGTGAGCTTCTCGCGGAGGCGAATCAGGTACAACACGTCCGCGGCCGCGTAATTGAGCTGCTTGGGCGTGAGGGGACGCCGCGACCAGTCCGAGCGCTGCTCGTCCTTTGGAAGATCCAGATTGAAATGTCGCTTGGCCAGACCTGCCAGGCTGACCGACTGATATCCCAGTAGCTGAGCGCTGATCATCGTGTCGAACAGGGCGTTGAACTGAAACGAGCAATCTCGCTTGAGCACGAAGAGGTCGTACTCGGCGGCGTGGAAGATCTTGCAGATGTCAGGGGCGGCGAATATTGGACCCAGGGCCGCGAGCTGGCCAGGGCCACCGAGGGCCAGCGGGTCGATCAGATAGATCTTTCGACGGGTTGCGACCTGGACGAGACACGTCTTGTCGAAATAGTGGTAGAAGCTGTCGGCCTCGGTATCGAAGGCGAGCACCTTCTCGCCGAGCAGAATCTCGACCAGGGCGTCCAGATCTTCCGGGCGCTGGATGAGTTCGAAAGCATTTGTCGGCGTCGAGTTCCGCTCTTTCACTTCCACCCGTTCGGGTCCGCACAGACCCGCTGAGTCCCGGCGGCCCAGGAAGGACCTGGGCACTCACCAGACGACAGCTACAGGGAGGTGGCACCGACCGTGGAGGAGCAGCTGCGCGGCGCCAGAACCCTGATCCTAGCCGAGGGGGCGTACCCTGGAAAGCGGCCTCGGACCCGGGCGCACCCGTATACTGCACCGATGCTTCGCGCCGGAGCCGCCCTCTCCACTTTGCCCGACGCAAAGGCCGCCGCCATCGAGGCGGCCGAGGCGGCCCTGGCGGGGGTGGGGGAACGAGCCGACTCGGCCTTTCTCTTTGCGACTTCGGACTACGGCGACGAAATTCCGGTGCTGCTCGACACCGCCATCGCTTGCCTGGGCACCGACGCCGTCGTCGGTGCCTGCGCTCACGGTGTGCTGGCCTGCGGTCTGGAGCGCGAAACCGGTACAGCAGTCGCGGTGATCGCACAGGCTGGACTCCCGGTCCATCCCTTCCTGTTGGAGGATCTCCGCGGTGATGAATCCGACGCCGGCGAACAGATCGCGGGGCAGCTGGGGGGACCGGCGCGCCCGGAGGACCTGGTGGTCCTCTTTCCGGACCCCCGAGTTCTGCACGCGGCTCCACTACTCGAAGGCGTGGAGAGGGCGCTGGCCCCGGCGCGCATCGTGGGGGCGGGGGCGGGGGATCCCGTTTCCCACCCCTCGCTCCAATGGTGTGGTCGCAGGTTGGGCAGCGGGTCGCTTGCGGGAATGGTGCTGCGTGGTTCGAAGAGACCTCGAGTCGGCGTGACCCAGGCGTGCCGGCCTGCAACAGAGTGGCTTACGGTGACACGGTGCCAGGGCCACTGGCTTCGGGAGCTGGATGGACGGCCCGCGCTGGAGGTCTATCGGGAAGCGGCCCTCGGGCCCCTGGCTGCCGACCTGGGTCGGGCTGCGGAGTTCCTGTTGGTTGCGATTCCAGCCGCGCCGGATTCCTGCCTGGGCCCGGGTGGGTATCGAGTTCGCAACGTCATGGGATTCGAGCCTGATGCGAATGCGTTCGCAATTTCAGAACAAGTCCCGGTGGGTTCGCGGATCGCTCTGGTGATTCGGGACTCGGAAGCAGCACGGGACGATCTCAAGGCGATGCTTGCGGGCATCGGGGGTGCCCCGGCCATGGGCCTTTACTTCAACTGCTGCGCACGCGGTGCCGAATTCTTCGGGGTTTCCGGCCTGGAATCCGCCTACCTGGAGCAGGCATTCGGGTCCGCTCCGGTCGCCGGGATGTTCGGCTCCTGCGAGATCGGGCCCATCGGAGAATCCACCGAGCTGCTGACGTACACGGGGGTGCTCGCGCTCCTCGACTAGCCCGGCCGGGCCTCGCCCTCGCTGAACGCTGTCGCTGAGACCGCTTGCGCGGAGGCTGACTCTCGAGTCGGCCTGCTAGCGGGTCGTGGGCGGCTGAGCGTTGATTGCGCCGATGCGGGATCAAGCATACGTTCCGATATAAGAAATTAGGTTCTGGATAACGGAACAATCAATCGATCCGAATTTCGAGTCGGAGTCGAAGGGTGGCCTGTGGAGTCGTTGCGAACCGTCGAAAAAGCCATCGATGTCCTGTTTCACCTCCAGGCCCAGACCGTCCCCCAGGGCGTGACGGCAATCGGGCGTGCCCTGGAGATGCCCAAGTCGAGCACTCACCGCCTGCTGACCGCACTCGGGCGTCGTGGCCTGGTGGAGCGTGACGAGCGCGGGCGGTACCGGTCGGGGATCGCACTGGTGGCCCTGGCTCTCGGTGCGCTGGATTGCGACCCCGTGGTCCGGGCGGCCCGCCCCGTGTTGGAGGCGGAGGTCGAGGAACTCGGCGAAACCGTCTTTCTGGTTGGGGCCCGGGGGGGTCGGATCGTGGTATTGGACAAGGCGGAAGGCTCGGGGTTCCTGCGGGCTTCGCCCCGCATCGGAGCCTCGGTGCCGGTTCACGCCACGGCCGTGGGAAAGTTGTTCCTGGCCCTGGCTCCCGAATCGATTGCGATGCCTGCGGGACGGCTCGAGGCGTTCACACCCGCGACTCGCGCCAACCTTCGAGACCTCGCCCGCGAGATCGAACGCGCGCGCCGACGCGGCTTTGCCGAGAACGTCGACGAGTGGATCCTGGGTCTGTCGGTCATCGCCGCCCCCGTTCTCGTAAAGGGTCGGATCTGGGCGGCGGTGGCCGTCGCGGCGTCCACGCAGCGCCTTGCAACGCTGGGTCCGGAGCGCGTCGCCCGTCGGACGGTTGCCGCGGCCGAGCGGATCGCGGCGCGGCTGGAGGGAAGAGAATGACTTCGAAAGTATGGATCGATGGGGGCGTCGTCGACGCGAGCGAGGCCCGGATCCCGGTGATGGACCACGGACTTCTCTACGGCGACGGGATCTTCGAGGGATTGCGCGTCGTGGGTCGCCGGGTCTTTCGCCTGGAAGACCACCTGGCGCGGCTTCGGGCCAGCGCACGGGCCATCGCACTCGAGATCCCCGGCGGGTTGGGCGCGATGCGCGACATCGTTTTGGAGACGGCCCGTGCCTACGATCGCGACGATGCCTATCTGCGACTCATCATCACCCGGGGTGAGGGTGCCCTCGGCGTCGATCCCACCACCTGTCCGGAACCTCGGGTCCTCTGCATCGCCGATCGATTGCGAATTTACGGCGCGGCCGAGCTCGCCCGGGGCATCGACTTGGTGACGGCGAGCGGGCGGCGGTCACCGGCGGACGTGCTGGACCCACGCATCAAGAGTCTCAACTATCTCAACAGTGTGCTCGCCAAGCTCGAGGCGCGTCGGCGCGGCGCAGACGAGGCGCTTCTCCTCAATACCGCCGGTGCGGTCGCCGAGGCCAGTGTCGCCAACGTATTCATCTATCGAGGCGAGGAGCTTCGGACGCCGCCCGCCACCGACGGCGCTCTCGAGGGCATCACCCGAGCTACCGTACTCGAGCTTGCGGGAACCCTCGGAATTCCCGCTGTTGAGCGGACCCTGGGGCGTTTCGATCTGTTCTCGGCGGACGAAGTGTTCCTCACCGGCACCGGAGCGGGCATCGTGCCGGTCCGATCGCTGGACGGCCAAACCGTGGGTGAGGGGGTTCCCGGTCCCATCTGCGCCAAGATCCGTTTGGCCTTCGACGATGTAGCCGTCTCCCTCGGCACCCCCCTGCATTCCTAGAGGGCCCCAGCGCACCGACGTGGGCTCGGGTAGTGTCCCGGCGGGAGAGAGGGGTGCGCTGGTCTCAGGCCTTCATTCCGACGTTGCGCGACGATCCGGCCGACGCCGAGGCGATCAGCCACAAGCTGCTGGTGCGCGCGGGGTTCGTCCGCCAGCTCATGTCGGGGGTCTATTCGCTGCTCCCCCTCGGCCTGCGCGTGTGCAGCAAGATCACCCGGATCCTGCGCGAAGAGATGAACGAGATCGGCGCTCAGGAATTTCTGCTGCCCACGATGCAACCCGCCGAAATCTGGAAGCGGTCTGGTCGCTGGGAAACCATGGGCGATGAGATGTTCCGCCTCGTCGACCGACGCGGATCCGACCTGGCCCTGGGCATGACCCATGAGGAGATCTTCGCGACGATCGCGAGCGAATTGCGGAGCTACCGGCAGCTTCCGCAGATCTGGTTCCAGCTGCAGACCAAGTACCGAGATGAACCGCGTCCCAAGTCGGGCCTACTGCGTGTTCGCGAGTTCACGATGAAGGATTCCTACTCCCTCGACACCGACAGCGACGGCCTCGACCGATCCTTCCGCAGACACTTCGAGGCCTACCGCAAGATCTTCAACCGCTGCGGATTCGACACCATCGCGGTGGAGGCGTCCTCGGGCGCCATGGGAGGCGACGAATCCATCGAGTTCATGGTGACCAGCGACGCGGGCGAGGATTGGATCGCCTCCTGTAGCGCCTGCGGGTATGCCGCCAACTTCGAGAAGGCGACCTCTTCGATCCCGACCGTCGAAAATCTCCCCGCCGTACCGACGCCCGAAAAGTTCGCCACTCCCGGCGTCCGGTCGATCGACGACCTGGCCGCGTTCGAGGGCGGGACGCCCGGCGAGCACCAGATCAAGACGCTGGTTTGCGTCATCGACGGGCAGACGACCCTGGTGCTGCTGCGGGGCGATCATTCGCTGGTCGAGCAGAAACTGATCGACGGAACCGGCGCGACCGAAGTGCGGCCGGCGACGGACACCGAGATTCGGAACGCCCTCGGCGCGTCCGCTGGAAGCCTCGGCTCCGTGGGAGTGCGCGGACACCGGATCATCGCCGACCCGGTTCTCCGGGAGCGGAAAGGCATGGTGACGGGGGCCAACGAGGACGACTTCCACCTGCGCGGTGTGGACGTGGCCCGCGACATCCATGTGGATACGTGGCTGGATCTGCGTGAAGTCAGCGCCGGCGAGGGTTGTCCGATGTGCGACGCGCCGCTGGCCGTGTGCAAGGCCATCGAAGTCGGACACATCTTCAAGCTAGGCACCCGCTATAGCGAACTGCTGGGGGCCTCGGTGCTCGACGAAGCCGGGGAATCGCGGCCGATTGTGATGGGCTCCTATGGCATTGGCGTCGAACGGACCATGGCAGCGGTGGTGGAGCGCTGCCACGACGACGCCGGGATCGTCTGGCCCATCTCCGTCGCTCCCTTCGAGGTCGTGGTCACGGTTCTCAATCCGAAGGACGCGGCGCCCACCGATGCCGCCGCGTGCATCGACGACGCGCTC
>JACZXC010000076.1 GCA_022571825.1 Myxococcales bacterium
CTGATCCGCGTGCTCAGGATCCCCGGCCGGATCCTGAAGGCCGGCGCGACGCAGTACAACCCCTCGTTCTTCATCCCCAACTTCACGAAGGACTTTGTACAGGCGATCACACTCACCGAGACGGAGATTACCGACCTACCGGCGCAGGCTCTGGAAGATCTCTTCGAGGCTAAAGAGGGGCCGAAAGTTCGTAGCCTCGACGAATCGCTCTCCAGAGATCGTGATGGGGTACTTGAGGTAGTCGATCGCGCCCGCCGGATAGGGGATCAGGCCCCATCGAAACGCCCGGGCGAAGAGCGGCCGCATCAAGAGCTCGGGCATAGACAGCGGCGTGCCACCGGTTTCGCGGATTGCCGTATGCAGGGGAACTTCGCCCGGGCCGGTCACATTGAAGACCCCTTGGAGCCCCTGCTCGAGGGCGAGCGCGATGGCTTCGGAGATGTCCTCCTCGTGGATGAACTGCATCATCGGGTCGAAGCCCATGACCGTGGGTACCCGCGTCTCGCGCAGGTATCGTCCGATCATCGAGTGCACGAAGTAGCCGAGCACGTTCACCGGTCGCAGCACGCAGGTCCGGATCTGCGGGTAGCGCCAGAGAAAGGACGAGGCCAGCGTGTCCACCTCCACGAGATCCCGGATCTCTGGATAGGACCGGCTGGCCGAGAGTGGCGCGTCCTCGTCCATGAAGTAGGGGTTCTCGGGGAACGCCCCATAGACGTAGCTGCTCGAGAGCACCACCAGGGACTGCACGCCGTGGTTGACGCAATGGTCGAGCAATTGCTTGGTTCCGCGGACGTTGACATCGTGGCGCACGCGCTCGGCGACCTGGAAGTGGCGGATGAAGCCCATGTGCACCACCACCGTGGGCTGTTCGGTGCGAATCACGTCTTCGAACCGCTTCTTGCGAAGATCCACGACGTGGACCGCGACGTCGCTCGGGTGGCCGTCCCAGGACACCCGATCGACCCCACAGACCTCGTAGTTCTCCAGAAGTCGGCGCGTCAAGAGCCGGCCCTGGCCCCCGGAAATTCCCGTGATCAGGACTTTTTCCATTGCAACTCCGCGCGCTTAGACTACCAGCTCCGGTGTCTCCCGGGATGCCACAGATCGCGTGTTATAAATAGCCTCCCCAGAGGGAGTCCGTGATCGAACCCGCCGCTCGTTTCGAACAGGTGAAGATCCCCCTCGCCGACTCGGCCCAGGGTCTGTCGGAGGTTTCGGGGGTGCTCGGCGTGCCTCGCTGGTGGCCCACCGGGGCCCGCGTCAGCATCTGCCTTGCCCACGGAACCCTCCGGAACCACACCGAGCCCGTGATTGAAACCCTGCACACGGAGCTGACCGAGCGGCGATACCTGACCCTTCGCTTCAATTTCCCGTTCGCCGAGGTTCAGAAGCGCCGCCCCGATCCGATGCAGGTACTGCGCCGAACCTTCCGAGCGGCCATCGAGGTTCTGAGCCGCGACCCCACGGCGTCCCCGGCGCACCTCTTCCTCGGGGGGATCGGGCTCGGGGGCCAAGTGGCCGCCGAGCTGGCGGGTTCGCGGGTCCCGATCGACGGCCTGTTTCTGATGGGATTTCCCCTCCACCCCCAAGGGAAGCTGGATGAGTCGAAGGCAGAGGAGCTCTTCCGGGTCGTCTCTCCAGTTCTCTTCCTTCAGGGGTCGCGAGATCGGCGCTGCGATCTCGACGTTCTGCGCCGGACTCTCACGCGAGTCGGTGCCCCGACCACACTTCGGATTTCTGCCGGGGCGGACCATCAGTTCAACGTGCTCAAGAAGTCGGGGCGAACCGCGGATGAGGTCCGGGAAGAGTTGGTGAATAGCATCGACAACTGGATCCAGAAGACCCTCGAGCCCTAGAGGAGTACCCGGCGATGGGTGGCGCCAGCGACGTGTACTTTCGGCAGGTTCCGGTGGGCCAGATGGCGAACTTCGCCTATCTGGTCGGGAGCCAATCGACCCGCGAGGTGCTGTTGGTCGATCCAGCGTGGAGTGTCGACGCGTTGCTGGATCAGGCGGAAACCGACGGCATGAACGTCGTCGGCGCCCTCGTCACCCACTACCACCAGGATCATGTGGGCGGTCGGATCATGGGATTCGAGATCGAGGGAGTCGCACGCCTGCTCGAACGTCACCCGGTGCCGATCTATGTGAACGAGCACGAGGGGGACGGGATGCGCACGATCACCGGAGCCTCGGAATCGGATCTCGTGAGGAAGGCGGGAGGCGACAGCCTGTCCCTGGGCCAAGTGCGAATCCGGCTGCTCCACACCCCGGGGCACACGCCCGGATCCCAGTGCTTTCTGGTTGAGGAACGCGGACAGCCGGGCCGCCTGATCTCCGGCGACACCCTCTTCCTGGGAAGCTGCGGACGCGTCGATCTCCCGGGCAGTGACCCCGAGGCCATGTATCGGAGCCTCAACGGAACCCTGAAGGCACTGCCCGACGAGACGATCCTGTATCCGGGCCACCGGTACTCTGAGGAAGCCTCCGGGAGTCTCGGGGAACAGAAAAAGACGAATCCGTTCCTCCGCGTCGCGAGCCTGGAGCAGTTCCTGCTCTTCATGGGTCGATGAGCGAAACGATCCCCTCGACGCCGAAGCTATCCGCTAAGCACCTGAATCCAAGTCACTTTTCGCGTTCTCTGCTTGAAATTGACATTTCCGTCCGGTAGGGTTCCCGCGCTCCTGAGGCATCCGGCCCCGGGGTTTTCGGTCTTGGGAGGCTTCCCCCCGTCATGAAGATCATCGTGTGCCTCAAACAGGTGCCGCACCAGGATGTGCGCCTCGACATCCTCTCCGACGGCAGCTGGATCCAAGAAGAAAACATCAAGTTCGAAATCAATAGCTACGACACCTATGCCCTCGAGGAGGCGCTCCGCATCAAGGACGCCGGGGACGCCGAGGTCGTCGTGGTCTCCGTCGGCCCGGATCGAGTCACCCAGGCCCTGCGCACCGCCTTGGGGATGGGCGCCGACCGAGCCATCCACGTCAAGGACGCCGAGACCGACGGTTCGGATGTCTTGGGGTTGGCAAAGATTCTGGCCGCAGTGGTGAAATCCGAGAGCCCGGATTTCGTCTTCATGGGACTCATGTCCGACGACGGGAACTTCGCCGCGATTCCGCCGATGGTGGCCCAGCTTGCCGACCTTGCGCATACCACCGCCGCCGTGAAGATGGAACGCTCGAATGGCACCGTCACCGTCGATCGGGAGATCGAGGGCGGAGCTCACGAGGTGGTCGAGCTTCGCTCCCCCTGCCTCGTCGCCATCCAGACGGGTATCAACCAGGTCCGGTACGCGTCGCTCAAGGGCATCATGGCGGCGAAGAAAAAGCCCTTCGACGTCAAGTCCGTCGCCGATCTCGGCCTCTCGGGCCAGGTGGGTGAGGCGGCCTCCCAGGTGAAGATCCACAAGGTCGCCCCGCCCCCGAAGGGAGACCGCGCCGAGATCCTGAAGGGGTCGACCCAGGAGATCGTCGAGCGTCTGGTGGGGAAGATCAAGGAACTCGGTCTCCTCTAGCGACCCCAGCACAGGACTCGCGGCGCAGCACGCGAACTTCGAGAACAGGAGAATCAAGGATGGGCAGCATCCTCATCGTCGCCGAGATCCAGAACGGCGGAATTCGAGAGGCGAGCTACGAGGTCGCCACCTTCGCGAATCGGCTCGCGGAGGCCACCGGTCGGTCGGTCAAGAGCCTGATCGCCGGCAGGGATATCGGGGCCCTCGCCGAGGAGTTCGCCAAGAGGGGCGGCGGCGAAGTCTTCGCCGCGGATCACGAGCTTCTGGAGAACTACAGCAGTGACGCCTTCCACATCGCGCTGGAGGCGGCGGTCGAAGCGGCCGAAGCGGAGATCGTGCTCTTCTCGAATACGCCGAGCGGTTGGGACATGGCGCCGCGCTTGGCGGCCGCCCTCGACGCCGGATTCATAAGTGATTGCTTCTCGATCGATGTGGAGGACGGCGTCATCGTCTACCACCGGCGGATCTTCAACGGGAAGCTCGATGCGCGCCTCACGATTACGGGCGAGCGGGCGGTGATCACCGTCCAGCCCGGGGCCACCGCGGCCTTCGACGGGACGACGGATGGGAGCGTCCGCAAGCTCGACCTGAAGCTCAGCGCCGATGACCTCCGGACGCGATTCGTCGAGATCAAGGCCGCCGAGTCGAAGGGCGTGGACTTGAGCAAGGCCGATATCATCGTCTCCGGCGGCCGCGGTGTGGGGACGCCCGAGAAGTTCCCTGAGGTGATTCAGCCCCTGGCCGAGGCCCTGGGGGGTGCGATGGGCGCATCGCGACCCGTGGTGGATGCCGGGTGGCTGCCCCATGCGTACCAGGTGGGATCCTCGGGGCAGGTCGTCCAGCCGAAGCTGTACATCGCATGCGGAATCTCCGGCGCGATCCAGCACCTGGTGGGGATGAAGACGTCTAACTTCATCATCGCCATCAATAAGGACCCCGACGCACCGATCTTCGAGGTCGCCGATCTCGGCGTCGTCGCCGACCTGTTCGAGGTGGTCCCGGCGCTGACCAGTGCGGTGCAGAAAGCGAAGAGCTAGGAGTCTGCGCGGCAGAAGGTCATCGCGCTACATTGCGGCATGCCGCGTGAATTTCGTCGCTACGCACCGGATCAGAGTCTTCTGTTGCCGCCTTCGCTTCGCGACTGGCTGCCGGAAGACCACTTGGCCTTCTTCCTCTCGGACGCCATCGACGCGCTGGATCTGAGCGCGTTCGAGGCACGCTACGGCGAGGAGGGGCCGGGCAACCAAGCGTTCGATCCACGGATGATGCTGAAGGTGCTGGTCTATGCCTACGCGACCGGGACCTTCTCGTCGCGCAAGATCGCGGCGAAGCTGCACGAAGATGTGGCCTACCGGGTGCTGGGCGCGGACAACTTCCCCGCCCACCGAACGATTTCGGACTTCCGCCAGCGCCACCTCCCGGAGTTCCGAGACCTGTTCGTCCAAGTGGTGCAGACGGCCCAGGAGGTGGGGCTGGTGAAGCTGGGCACGGTGGCGGTGGATGGCTCGAAGCTGAAGGCGAATGCGAGCAAGCACAAGGCCATGAGCTACCGGCGGATGAAGGAAGAGGAGACGCGTCTTCGCAAGGAGATCCGGGCCTTGCTGGCGCAGGCGAAGAAGACGGACGGCCGGGAGGACAAGCGCTACGGGAAGGATCGGCGCGGGGACGAGCTGCCCGCGGAGCTGGTGCGTCGGGAGGATCGCT
The DNA here is from genome assembly GCA_022571825.1 of Myxococcales bacterium. Lineage (GTDB taxonomy): Bacteria > Myxococcota_A > UBA9160 > UBA9160 > SMWR01 > JACZXC01. Next base: position 5,224 of record JACZXC010000076.1, read on the forward strand.
TGCGCACGATCCGGGCAGCGCGCCAGCGGCTCGAGGCCCGTCAGCGGGAGGCGGATCGGGAGAAGGGGCGGGAGCCGGGCGATCAGGATCGAACCGGCAAGCCCGGAAAGCCCTTCAAGCGGGCTTTTGGCGAGCCCGAGGCGAGCGACCAGGAAAACTTCACGGATCCGGACAGCCGGATCATGAAGCGCGGCTCGTCGGGCTACGCGCAGTGTTACAACGTCCAGATCGCGGTGGACGAGGCCGAGCAGATCCTCGTCGCGGCCGGGGTGACGCAGAGCGCTTCGGACGTTCATCAACTCGAACCGCTGCTGGAACAGATCCAGGAGACGACAGGCCAGTATCCCGACAAGACGCTCGCCGACGCGGGTTACCGCTCCGAATCCAACCTGCAGATGTTGGAAGAGAAGGGGATCGAAGGATTTGTCGCGATGGGTCGCAAGCCCAACGGAGAGTCGAAGCCACCGGATCCCAAGAACGAAGCGACCTGCCGGATGGCGAAGAAGATGAAGACGGATCGAGCCAAGAAGCACTACCGGAAGCGTAAGTACCTGGGCGAGCCTCCCTTCGCCTGGATCAAGTCGGTGATGGGGTTCGATCGGTTCAGTCTTCGTGGAGCCGAGAATGTGACGAGCGAATGGGACCTGGCTTGTCTGGCGGCGAATCTGAAGCGAATGCGTGGGAAGCTGGTGTGGGCTTGAGGCCGACAGAGGAAACGACAGGACCGCTACCCAAGAAGCGGCGCCATCCGCTCCCCCAAGCGACCTCGGACACGCCGAAATGACCGATCGAAGCCGAGCGCGTAGCGAAAACACCCGCCACGGGACGTCTCTTGCCTGAACCGCACTCTGCCGCGCAGACTCCTAGCCCGGCGGCCAGGTCATCTCACGGCCGCCCATGACGTGAAGATGGAGATGAAAGACAGTCTGGCCGGCGCCCGACCCGTTGTTGATCACCACCCGATAGTTCTCGAGACCCGCATCGGCGGCCACCCGGGAAGCGACCCACAGAAGGTGGCCCAGGAGTGCTTCGTCCTCGGGGCCGGAGTCCGACAGGGTCTCGATGGGTTTGCGCGGGATCACCAAAATGTGGGTCGGAGCCCGAGGATTGACGTCATGGAAGGCCAGCGCCCGCTCGTCCTCGTAGACGACTTGGGCCGAGGCCTCGCCCCGGGCAATCTTTCCAAAAATCGTATCGGACATCCGTGCACCCGCTGTCGCTGTGAAGGGGGTGGCCGCGCGAGGCTGCCGAAAGCCTCTGCAGGGCGCAACGACCCCGTGGGGACCATGCGCCGCCGCTCAAGTTCGGGGCGCAGATCCCCGACCGGCAACCGGGTCGAGAAGGTACCGTCCCCCTCGACATAGGGCGGTATAGGGTGGGAGCGGAGTGGGGCCCGCTTGTCAGCAATCGGGGGGCGGGCTAAGGATGGGCCCCGAACGCCCCCAGTGAATCCAGTGTCCCCCGGGGAACGGGAGTCCAACGCGGGAGTCGAATGGGCAAGGCGCTCGTCATCACCGAGAAGCCCAGCGTTGCCCAGGACGTGGCAAACGCCCTGGGTCCGTTCATCGAGGAAGACGGCTACTTCGAGAACGACGATTTCATCGTGACCTTCGCGGTGGGGCATCTGTTCGAGTTGCTGCCCCCGGAGGAGGTCGACGAGAAGTACAAGCGCTGGACCCTGGACACGCTGCCGATCCTGCCGGATGAATTCCGGTACCGGCCGAAGAAGGGTCGGAGCGATCGAATCCGGACCATCAAGAAGCTGCTCGCCCGCAAGGACGTGGACGAGGTCATCAACGCCTGCGACGCCGGTCGCGAGGGCGAACTCATCTTCCGCGAGATCATCGACCACCTCGACTCTCACAAGCCGATCCGACGACTGTGGCTGCAGTCCATGACCAATGAGGCCATCCGCGCCGGCTTCGAACACCTCCGCCCCGGCGAAGAGATGGAGAGTCTGGCGGATGCGGCGAAGTGCCGGGCCCGCTCGGACTGGCTGATCGGAATGAACGCCACTCGCGCGCTCACCAAGCGATTGAAGAGCCGCAAGGAGCGCACGGCCTGGTCTGCGGGGCGCGTCCAGACGCCCACCCTCGCCATGTTGGTGGAGCGCGAGTTCGAGGTCCTCGCCCATACGCCGCGCTCGTTCTGGAGGGTGATCGGGAGGTTCGAACACGTAGGACAGACCTATTCGGGGGTCTGGTTCGATCCGTCGTTTCACGCCGGCGATGACGACGCGCTGCGGGAAGATCGCATCTTCGATGAGCATCGAGCCCAGGCGATTGCCGCGGCGATTCGCGGTCAGACGGGGACCGCCGAGGAGAGTCGCAAGGCCTCCCGGGAATCGGCTCCGCCGCTATTCGACTTGACGAGTCTGCAGCGGGAGGGCAATCGGCGCTTCGGCTGGTCGGCACGCCGAACCCTGTCCGCCGCCCAGCGCTGCTACGACCGTCACAAGCTGCTCACCTATCCGCGCACGGCGTCGCGCTGCCTGCCGACCGACTACCGGGAAGTCGTGCAGAACACCCTGCGCGCGTTCGAGAAGGGCGGTGGTCGCTCCGTCGCGGGTCTCGCCGACTACTCCGCGGCAGCCGCGCGCCTGCGTTCCGCCGGCCTCCAGAACACCGGTCGCATCTTCGACGACGCCGGAATATCCGATCACTTTGCCATCATTCCCACGGGAGTGCTGCCGCCGACGGATTGGAGCGGCGACGACCGTCGCCTGTACGACCTCGTCGTCCGCCGGTTCCTCGGGGCCTTCCATCCCCCGGCGGTGTGGGATCGGGTGGAGCGCGTCACCGATGTGGCTGGACAACGGTTCCGGTCGCGTGCCCGCACGCTCAAGGAGCCGGGCTGGCGCTCGGTGCTGCCCACCGCCAAGGCCGAACCGGAGGAGGGGCTGCTGCCGCTGGTGTCGGGGCAGAACCAAGCGTCCGGAGTTTCGGTGCGCAGCCGCGATCCGGAGGTCGCCGCCGAAGAGACCAAGCCCCCGCCGCGGATCACCGAGGCCCGGCTGCTCTCGCTGATGGAGAACGCGGGGAAGCAGATCGAGGACGAAGACCGCGCGGCGGTGCTCCACGAAAAGGGAATCGGCACTCCGGCGACCCGAGCGGACATCATCGAAAACCTGATCGCCAAGGGCTATGCCGTTCGCATCGATAAGGCGCTCCGTCCGACCGTCAAGGGCATTCGCCTGATCGATACGCTGCGGCGCATCCACATCGACCGGCTCACCTCGGCCGAGCTGACCGGGGACATCGAATTCCACCTGATTCAGGTCGAACGCGGCCAGCGAAGCGCGGCCGAGTTCATGCAGGAGATCACGGACTACGCCTGTCAGATCGTGGAGATCGCCAAGACCTTCGAGTATGACGAACTCTACCATCTCGACCCAAAGCTGGGCGCCTGCCCGAACTGCGGCCGACCCGTCATCGAAATGGCCTGGTTCTATCGCTGTGAACCGGTAGAGGGCGTGGCGCGCGAGGATGACTGTCCGATGCGCTTCTGGAAGGATACGTCGGGTCGGTTTCTCGACCGAGCGTCCGTCGAGGCGCTGCTGCGCGACGGCAAGACGGGTCCCCTGGACGGATTCACCGCCCGCAACGGTCGCACCTACAAGGGCACGATCGAGATCGAACGCGAAGACTGGAAGCTCAAGGTTCGGTCTCTGGGCTGGAACCAAGGCGAGGGCGTGAACGCGATGCCGGAGTACGACGTGGACTCCGGGCCCCTCGGCCGATGCCCCTTTGAAGAGGAGTGCTCGGTGGTCGAGTCGCCGACCCATTTCATCTGCGAGCGAGCGCTCAAGGAAGAGGATCTTGGCGACGAAGACGAGCGTCCCAAGAGCTGCGGATTCGTATTCCCCCGCACCGTATGCCGGCGGGAAATCGTCCGGGACGAGGCCAGCGTTTACCTTCGGACCGGGAAGACCGAGCTGCTGACCGAATTCACGTCGCGGTTCGGGCGACCGTTTTCGGCGACCCTCGTGCTCAAGGAAAACGGGAGGCACGGGTTCGAATTTCAGCCCCGGACCGGGAGCAAAGCCGGCGGCGCAGCCGCCACGCGGCCCGCCGGCCGGAAGAAGACGACCCGCAAGAAGACGACCCGCAAGAAGACCCCCGTGCGGAAGAAGTCGGCCCGCGCACCGAGTCGGCGCAAGCAGGCAGCCCCCAAGCAGCGGACACGCAAGAAGGCGGCAACTGGGAAGGCGATCCGCAAGGGCGCCGAGAAGTCGTCTCGTCGCGCCCCCGCCGCCCCCCGAGAGCGCAGCTAGCGGTTCTGCGCGCCCTCCCTTCCCCGTTCCCGCACCGATTCCGGTTGTTTTCGAGATCTCGGCCGGGGTATAACTGCGTTCGGAACACGAGGGTCGGACACCCGGTGAGCGCCTCCGCTCCGCACAGAGTGTCTTGCCTGCCGATGCTGCGGTGGATCGGGGAAAGCGCCGCCGGTGGCTCCCGCTGGCGAACGCGTTGCGCTTGCGGGAGGAGCCATGAGCCGAGTGGATGCGGAGCGCTGGATTTCGACCGGGCTGGCTGCGGTGGTCGGTTGGGCCTTGCTCCTCTCCCCGGTGTCGGCCTTGGAGGCCTTCGACGGTCGCCTCCAGGCCCACGGCTTCGTCGAGATCCAGGTGCGCGCGCTCAGCGATCGCCTGGCCGACGACCTCTATCTGTCCCAGTGGTACAACGTCCTGAACGTCGAGTTCGAGGCCGACATCGCTCCCGATGGATTCGGTCCCTTCGATCTGATCAGCGCCTTCGTGCGCGTCGAG
>JACZXC010000447.1 GCA_022571825.1 Myxococcales bacterium
TCTGTGCGGCTCCCAGGCGCCTGCGGAAGCTAATGTACCCGTCTGTGGTGCTGGCGGTCCCCAGGTCGTCGAACCAGATCATGAACGCGGGGTCACCCGTGGCGTTGCCAACGATATCCGCTTCGGTGATGCCCGTCTGTTGGTCGTCGGAGAAGTCGGGTGTGATACCGGGATAGATGACTTCGTTCCAATCCGAGCTCGAAGCGGTCACATCGATCGATAGAGCCGTCGCCGGGGAGGCGAGGCTGACCGCCAGCGCAATCGCGCCCAGCCAAGTGACTGAAACGAACCGATCCATCGCTGTTTCTCATCGACCGGAGGCTGGAAGAAGATGAGGCGGGAGTGGAGCCCCGCTCCGCCCTAGACTCCGGGCGTCCGGCAGGATCCGGACCGAGCAGAGGAGGTCGTGGGGATGGTCCGTATCTCGAAGTGTGTGGTGGTCTTGGGCCTGGCCGTGGTGGGTGTGCTGTGCGCCGGAGGCGTGAGTGAGCGCCTCTTTCAACAGGCCCTTGTTCTTGAAGACGTCGATGATTTCACCAAAACTCCGATCGATACGTTCTATTTCGTAGTTGTACGCCGCGCGGAACACTTCCAAATATTCGTTGGGATCTGGATGGAGACCGAAATCCAACGTCTTGTATCCTCCCGGCGGCGTTTCGTCCGAGAAGTAGGGATCGTGCGTGTCCATATAATGGAAAAACAGGTAAAACGGGCTTTAGGCCGGCACGCTGTACTCCAGCCATTCCTTGACGACATCGTTCACGACAGGCGCGGGCTGGTAATAGGGGTCTGTGTCCATCTTCGGAAACACCTTGGCGACCCTGCTCCGATCTCAATCACAGGCTACAAAATCGAGCGCTTGATTGCGTCCGGCGGTATGGGCCGCGTCTACGAGGCCCTCGACCGGGCCTGCGGCGAGCTGCGCGACGCCTTCGGTCGGGACGCCCTCTGCATCGTGCTGTCGGATCACGGCAGTGGGGGCGCGTCGCGCAACATCGTCCACCTGGGCCGGCGCCTGGCCGAGTGCGGGTTTCTCGAGCGCGCCTCCAGCGGCGGCGATTTCTGGGCGCGCCACGCCCGCGATCTGGCGCTGCGCGCGCTCCCGCCGCGGCTCGCGGAGCGCGTGTTCCGGCGAGTCCGCGGCGCCGCCGCCCGGGTCGAGAGCATGGCCCGCTTTGGTGGCATCAACTGGTCGCATACATCGGCCTTCAGCGAGGAGGCCAACACCCAGCCCGGCATCTGGATCAACCTCCTGGGCCGCGAGGCGTCTGGCTCGGTCGCGCCCGCCGACTACGAACGCGTGAGGAGCGAGCTGATCGATTGTCTGCGCGACTGGAAGCTTCCCGACGGCGGCCCGGTCGTGGCCCGGGCGTGGCGGCGCGAAGAAGTCCACAGCGGGCCGTACGTCGACCGCGCCCCCGACATCGTGCTCGAACTGGCCGATGACGCGGGCTACGGTCTATCGCTGGTTCCCACCCCCTGGCGCGAGCACGCCGGCCCTTCGGTCCGTACCCTGGATCGCCATGAGCTGGCGGGAGGACGCGGACGCGGCATGAACGGTACGCACCGGCCTGAAGGCGTCTGGATCGCGACGGGAGCGGAAGCGGCGCGCCTGCAACCGACCGGAACGAACGCGCGACCCTCGCTCCGCGATGTGGCGCCGACGATTCTCGGCGCCATGGGAATTCCCTGGACCGATCGCGACGAGGCGGGCCCCGACGGTGCCGACTTTCTCGAACCGCGACGCGACTACACACCGGAAGAGGAAGAACGCGTAGCCGCACGACTGCGCGCGTTGGGATATCTTGAGTGAACACCATGTCGCGGCCCGACCTGTCACTGGTCTTCCCCGTCTTTGACGAGGAGGACAACATCGGCCAGCTCCTCGAGCAGGTGCTCGAGATCGCGCCTCGGCTCGCACTCGATTTCGAGATCGTGATCGTCGATGACGGCAGCCGCGATGCGAGCGCCGAGGTCGTCGAAGCCATCCGGAACGGTGAGCCCCGGATCCGGCTGCTTCGGCACGAATCGAACCGCGGCTACGGAGCCGCGCTGCGCGCCGGGCTCCGGGAAGCCCGCGGCAAGCTGGTCTTCTTCAGCGACGCCGACCTCCAATTTGACCTGGACGAACTCTCGACCCTGCTTCACCACGCGGACGAGTTCGACATCGTGGCCGGCTATCGTCAACCGCGGCGCGACCCCTGGGGTCGCCGCTTGCTTGCGGCCGGCTGGGGCTGGCTGGTCGGTAGGCTGTTCGATCTTCACGTCCGCGACATCGACTGTGCCTTCAAGGTCTTTCGGCGTCACGTGATCGAAGCGATCCCGATCGAGTCGGTGGGCGCTTTCGTGAACACCGAGATCCTGATACGCGCCCGGCAGAAAAATTTTCGCATCCACCAGGTTCCGGTCACCCATCGACGCCGACGCTTCGGTCGCCAGAGCGGAGCGAACCCAAGCGGCATCCTGCGTGCCCTGCTCGAGCTGGCCTCGCCCTACCGCGAGCTTCGGCAGCCCGTCGCCTTGGTCGCCGTCCAGCGCGGCGAGAGCTAGCCGTGGGCGCCTTGC